>NZ_JAAGPG010000001.1:0-147572 GCF_017104665.1 Burkholderia sp. Se-20378
CCCGTTCCGGCGCGGCGCGACCGCCCGCCCGCGTCGTCGCGACACGCGGGCGGGATCGCCACGTCACGCCCGGCGTCACCTGACGCCACCGCCCTCGCGCCCGGAAGACACGTTGGCCAGGTAATACGCCACAGCGCGGATGTCATCGCCGGACAACCTCGCGACAGCCGCATGCATCGCGCCGGCCGAATCGCCACGATTCCCGGTCTTGATGGCGGTGATCTGCTTCACGAGATCCGCCTCATCGTGATTCGCGAGGCGCGGCGCACGATCCGCCGATGCGGTCGCCGCCGCGGCGTGCGCCGGCGCGATACTCGCCAGATAATGCGCAACGGCACGAATGTCCTCGTCCGACAACGCCGCGGCCACGCCATTCATCGCGCCCGTCTCGTCATGCCGCTTGCCCGCGCGGAACGCGACGAGCTGGTCCGCCAGATAGGCCTCGCCCTGCCCCGCGAGGCGAGGCGCGCGTTCGTTGCCCGTCAGGCCTGCACCATGACAGGCGACGCAGCTCCTCGCCTGCACCACCGCCATGCCGCGCGTCGCGAGCGCCGCGTCGACCCGGATACTCTCGTTCTGCACCGGCGCCTGCCGCGCGAAATACGCGGCCAGCAGCTTCATCTGTTGCTCGTCCATGCCGCGCGCAAGCGGCCCCATGGTTGGGTCCGGCCGGCGGTCGCTGGCGAACGCGCGCAACTGGGCCTCGAGGTAGGCCGCCGGCTGGCCGGACAGCGCCGGGTATCCGCCGTTACCGGACTGCCCGCGCGGGCCGTGACAGATAAAGCACGTCTCCTGCGGCTGCGGCCACGGGCCGGCATCGGCCTTGAGCGCGTCGACTTCGCGATCCAGCGCTTTCCCGAAGCGGTAATAGCCGTACAGATCGCGCCCGAACAACACGCCGGCCGCCGACGCCGCAGCCACCACGACTACGCCGATGATCAATGCTCGCTTCACTCAAGCCTCCGTCGTCCGATGCGCGAGCGCACCCAATACCTGCAGCGCGGCGCGATGCCCCGAACGCACCGCGCCATCCATGGCGCCGGCCCAGATGTCGGCCGTCTCCGTTCCTGACCAGATCAGCCGCCCGACCGGCGGGTGCAGGTACTCGCCCCATTTCGTCCAGAAGCCGGGCGGAATCGGATGAATGCAGGTCAGCGACCACGGATCCACCTTGCCCCAGTCGTAATCGTGGAACTGCGTCGGGCGCAGCGCCTTGTCGCCGAGCGCCTGCGCATAGATCGCGGAAAGCGTCCGTTCCGCCACCTTCGCGTCGCTCGCGAGCGCGCCCGGTGCGATGAAGCCGTTGATGACGCCGATCGAAC
This sequence comes from Burkholderia sp. Se-20378, assembly GCF_017104665.1. Taxonomy (NCBI): domain Bacteria; kingdom Pseudomonadati; phylum Pseudomonadota; class Betaproteobacteria; order Burkholderiales; family Burkholderiaceae; genus Burkholderia; species Burkholderia sp. Se-20378. The sequence goes on from NZ_JAAGPG010000001.1 coordinate 1,323, forward strand.
CGTCCGGCGGCGAATTGTCATAGGCCCACAGCAGCGGGCTGTTGACCGGAATGACCTGCCCGTTGCACCCGTCGTCCCGCCAGAACGGCCGGTCGTAGACGTGCACCGTCTTGCGCATCGGCGCATACGCCGGCCACCGGCGCTGCAACTGCGCGCGGCCGTCCGGCAGCGGCGGGTCGAACACGACCTGGTTGCACAGCGCCGGATTCAACGCGACGATCACGCGGCGCGCGCGCACCACACCCTGGTCGGTAGTGAGTTCGACCACGTCGCGATTCCAGCCGGCAATCTTGCGCACCGGGCAGGACAGCTTCACCCGCTCGCCGAGTTCGTTCGCCATCCTGATGCTCAACACCTGCGAACCGCCGACGAAACGCGACTCCTGCGCGCCGCCCTTGATCGACTCGAGCTGGTCGTAATCGCTGTTCGCGCTATTGATCGTGGCCAGATAGTGCAGCAGGCCGAGCTGCGCCGGCGCCGTGCCGAGCGACAACCGGGCCGCCAGGCTGAACGAGAATTTCTCCTCGTTGGTCAGGCCTTGCTGCGCGAGCCACGCGCCCAGCGACATGGTGTCGAGCGCCGCCGCATTCGGCGCCTTCCACGGCGCCGCCGACGGCACGTGCTTCGCCAACGCGTTGAGCCGCGCCGCGATCACCGGGTTGCCGCCCACCGTGCCCTGCGTGTCCTGGGCCACCCGCGCACCGTCCGCGAGAAACACCGTCTTGCCGGCGTAGTAGGTATCGAAGGTATCGACCTTCAGCTCGCGCGCGAGATCGACGATCGCCGTCTGGCCGGGACCGAACCATTGACCGCCGGCTTCGGAGATTCGCCCGCCGCCGAGGTCGTGGTTGTAGGTGCGCCCGCCGACGCGATCGCGCGCCTCGAGCACGACGAACGATTCACATCCGGCACGCTTCAGGTCGCGCGCGGCCGTCAGCCCCGCGAGCCCCGCGCCGATGATCGCGACGTCGAGCACGCCATCGTTCCCGGTGACTGCGCTGGCCGCATGCGCGAACGACACTTCGCCGGCCGCGAGCGACGCAGCGCCCACCGCCGCGACGCGCAACAGGTTGCGCCGGGTCTGTGCATCCGGCCTGGGTTTGCGATTCATTCTTCTGTTCCTTCCGTCCTCGTCAGTTTGTCCTTGCACCGGCACGCCGCGATGGCGCGCGGTCACGCCATCGGCTCGCCGCACGGGCTGCCCGCGAACACCCGCGTCACCGCCGCGTCGACCCACGCGTCGGTCAGGTGCCACCGTCCGCTCGCGCCGTCGGGCAACACGTCGTCACCCAGTCCCGTCAGGCCGAGCGTCAGCCACTCGATCGGCAACGGCAGCCGCATGTCGGTGGGCTCGGCAAGCTCGGCGGCACGCGCCGCCACCCGAACCCGCTGTTCGTTCAGAAATGCGGCGAACCGCACGCGGAACGGCTGGTCGTGCACGGACAGGAGCGCCGCTTCCATCCACATCACGCACGCGTCAGGCTGGCGATAGCGCTGCCTGAAGTACGCGTGCAGCGCACGCTCCGTCACCTCGCGGCCATCGCGCGCTTCGACGATGCGCATCAGTTCACGCTCGACGTCTTCGTGATCGCGCTTCAGCAGTTCGAGCAACACGACCGTCTTGTCGCGGAAATTCGAATAGAACGCGCCGCGCGTATAGCCCGCCTCGACGGCGATTCGCTCGATGCTCGCCGCCGCATATCCTCTTTCGGCGAAGATCGTGCGTGCCGCTTGCAGCAGACGCTCCCGTGTGTCGCCATCGCCTTTCCTTCCGCGCGGAGGCGTCGGCCTCACCGCATGCGCGGACTGATCCTCGACGTTGATTCCACCCCTCGCCATATCCTCATTCATGTCAGGATTCCTATTCGAACGAGGTAAATTCATGCCACCGGAGAACGCGAGCAGCCCCGACCCGCTCGGCATGACGCGTCCGTTCCAGCGCGCAGTAGGCGTAATAGATCGCGACCGCGAAATACGACCACGTCAGCAATGCCAGCACGGGAAAGCTGAATACGGCGCCGTGCGCATTGCCGGGCATCTTGTACAGGTCGTCGACGTACGCGACGATCAGCGACAGCACGAGCGCCAGCGTCGTGGTCGTCGCATGCCACGCTTCCCCGGCACGCAACAGCCGCCCGACGAAATAGACCAGATAGAGCGCCAGCAACGCCCACATCGCGACGTAGAAATACGGCAGGACGGTATCGACGAATTCGAGTGTCATCAGCGCCATCGTTCCCACCGCGGCGATCCCGAACAACATGACGACCTGCTGGGCCATCGGCCTGTATTCGTGCGTGACGGCCATCATGCCGGCAGCCGCGATCACCGGGATGCCGAACCCTCTCGTGAACGTGTCCAGGAAATGCGCGACGCCGGACGCGCATGACCAGCCCGTCGCCATGAAAACCAGCGCATTGACGGAGGACGCCGTCACGACCCACCAGGCGACGCCGAGCAGCGGGTTACGCCGCCGGACGAACTTCAGTCCGTAGGTGCCGGTCGCCCATGCCAGCAAGGCGACGGACAACCCGATGTCAGGAGATCTGAAATCCATCATGAAACTTCCCGTACCGATTCGGTTCGATGCTTCATTGCTTTCCCGGCTCGACGTTCGCCCGACTCGATTGCGCGCGCCCACCGGGGTGCGCGTGTTTCCCGTTCGCATCGGCCGCGACACTGCAACCTTCGTCGATCCTCGCCTCGTCCATCGAGCACCGTCGGATCAAGCGAATCGGGATACCTCATAAATAGAAAACGTTGACTACTGTAGGTCATGATACATAACAACTGGACATGAAAAAAAGCAGGGTATTCCCCTGCCTCGAAAACACCTGAGCCGCTCGAAATCATCAGGGAAGCATCCAGCCAACCGAGGCGCAACACGCCTGTCAGCCCGTCCCGCGCGGCAACGCCAGCGTCGCTCGACTTCCAACGTACGCCGAACCATCGTGTCATTCGATCGCCAATTTCGTGCGGTAATATTGCGATTCGAAGGAATGAATAGCAGGATCCCAAGCGGACACCATGATTGAAGAACCCATACCGTCCCGCACACATCGCGCTGTTCGGCCGCTGTCTCTGTCGGTCGGGAACGTTCCCGTCGATACCCGCCCGGCCTTTTCCAGTCTCGAGCGACATCGCACCGCCGGCACACCTGCCGCGGGAAACCTCGACGCACCGACGCACGCCTTTTACCCACCCCAGTCACGCCCTTCCCCTGACACTACGGCAATCCAATCGCACGACCGTCCCGTCGTCACTCGACGCAACGCCACGCTTGGGAGCACGAAATGAAACTCAGTGGGCTGGGCCGCAAGATTGCGGTGTCGATGGCGGAGCTGGCGCTAGGCATCACGCTGGTCGTCGTGCTGATGGTCTATGCGTTCTACTACGTGATGCTCCGGCACTGGGGCGACTATTGCAACCAGGCGAGCTGGATTCCGTCGAACCCCGAATGGCTATGGCTGGGCATGACGCTCCTGATCGGCCTGATACTCGCCATTGTCGTGTCGGCCCGACTCGCGCATCGCATTCTCGTGCCGCTCAACTCGGTCGCGGACAGCATTCGCCGCGTCGCCAAGGGCGACCTGACCGCGCGCGCCGTTGCCGGCGATCGATCGATCCGCGAAGCGGCGCTGATCGCGGACGACTTCAATGCGCTCGCGGCCCAGTTGCAGCGCATGACGGACGAGCAGGCATTCTGGAATGCCGCGATCGCGCACGAACTGCGTACACCGGTCACGGTCCTGCGCGGGCGGTTGCAGGGGCTGACGGAAGGTGTCTTCCAGCCGGGCGACGCGCTGTTCCGAAGCCTGTTGACCCAGGCGGAAGGACTGACGCGCCTGATCGAGGATCTCCGCGTGATCAGCCTCGCCGAAAGCGGGCATCTGAGCGTCAGCATCCAGGAGACCAATCTGGCCACGCACGTCAAGGCGGTCGTCGAGATGTTCGAGGATTCGCTGGCCGCGGCCGGTCAACACATGGTGCTCGATCTCGACACGCGGCCCGTCCACTGCGACCCGTTCCGGATGCGCCAGGCGCTGCTTGCACTGCTGGAGAATGCGCGGCGCTATGCGGTGCCCGGCACGATCCGCATTCACACGCGCGTCGAAAACGGTGCGTGCCGCTTGCAGGTCGAAGACGACGGGCCGGGCATTCCGGCCGATTACGCCGCGCAGATTTTCGATGCGTTCAGGCGCGTGGACGACGCGGATTCCAGCCAGAAGGGCGGCAGCGGCCTGGGGCTGGCCGTGGTTGCGGCCATTGCGCAAGCTCACGACGGAGAGGCATCGTGCCGCCCGACTGCGCGCGGCGGCACGGTGTTCGAGTTGCGCTGGCCCGACGGCCCCGCTTCGCCGCGCATGGCAGCACCGAGCCGGAAGGACGCGCCGCCCACCACGCAGCGCACCGCCGATACCGACCCACGGTAAGCCTCCCGGCGAGCGGTCGATGCGCCTTGTGCGCCCGGCCGACGCCCCCCCCCCTTCCTCGCCCTCCTGCCGCCACTACAGCGGCACGGAAGGTGCGCGGGCCTGATCCAGGCCCACGCCGCCCCCACCGAAGCGAACCTCGCAATAGCGCCCCCGAGCACCGGCCCGCGCATGCCGACGGCACGCACGACTACCCCCACAATTCATCAGATGATTGCGGCATTCCGGGATTCCCGCGCCGCCCACCCTGCTTCCAGATAGCGCCGAGCCGCCCCGGAGCCCGTCATCTTCTGGCTCGGCCCGCCTCCGGATCGCCCGCCCGCCAATCTTTCGCGCCCTCCATCAAACCTCCATCTTTCCGCACAAAAAACTCCATCGGGCCCACGCACACTTCGCTCCGAAAATGCGGGCCACTGGGTGCCTGCGTCCCATGGAGTCCACATGAAAAATCAGAAACGAGCCTGCTACGGTGCCGTGTGCGCGCTGGTGGCGGCGATGCTGGCGGGCTGCGGGCCCTCCGAACAGCAGGCCGCTGCGCCGGCCACCCCGGTTGCGGCGATGACGCTGGCGGGCGCCCCCCTCGACCTGACCGAAGACCTGCCGGGCCGCGTCGCGGCCGTCCGGATCGCCGAGATCCGGCCGCAGGTCAGCGGCATCGTGCAGCGACGGCTGTTCGAGCAGGGCACGGAAGTCCGTGCCGGCCAGCCGCTGTTCCAGATCAACCCCGCGCCGTTCAAGGCCGACATGGACACGGCCGCGGCGGCCCTGCAACGTGCGGAAGCCGCGCTCGCACGCGCCAAGGTGCAGACCACCCGGCTCAAGCCGCTGGTCGAGGCCGACGCGATCAGCCGCCAGGTGTATGACGACTCGGTGTCGCAACGCGACCAGGCTGCCGCCGACGTCGCCCAGGCTCGCGCGACGCTCGCCCGCCGCCAGCTCGACCTGAAGTTCGCGACCGTCGAAGCGCCGATCACGGGCCGCATCGACCAGGCCCTCGTGACCGAGGGTGCACTGGTCGCGAGCAGCGACAGCCAGCCGATGGCACGCATCCAGCAGATCGACCAGGTCTACGTGGACGTGCGCCAGCCGGCCGCATCGCTCGAATCGCTGCGCGGCGCGCTCGCGGCCCAGCCGGACACATCAGGCAACGGGCTGCCGGTCGACGTGCTGCGCGACGACGACTCGCGCTACGACGTGAAGGGCCGCATGCTGTTCTCGGGCGTCAACGTCGACCCGGGCACCGGCGACGTGCTGCTGCGCGTGCTGGTCGACAACCCGAAGCGCGAACTGCTGCCGGGCATGTACGTGCGTGCCCGCATCCCGCGTGGACACTACGAGAACGCGCTGACCGTGCCGCAACAGGCGATCGTCCGCGCGGGCGGCAAGCCGCAGGTCTGGGTGCTCGACGCAAAGAGCCAGGCGCACCTGAAGGCCATCGAAGTGGGCGAGCTGACGAACCGCAGCTATCGCATCAAGTCGGGTCTGCAAGCGGGCCAGAAGGTCGTCGTCGAAGGCATGGAGCGCCTGAGCGACGGCGCGACCGTGACGGCGACCGCATGGAAGGCGCCTGAAGCGGTCAAGACCGCTTCGTCGCACTGAGTCACGGGGAGCCTCCAGTCATGTCCCAATTCTTCATCCGGCGCCCGGTCTTCGCGTGGGTGATCGCCCTCTTCATCATCCTGCTGGGCCTGATCGCCATCCCCGAACTGCCGGTTGCGCGCTACCCGTCGGTCGCGCCGCCCACCGTCACCATTACCGCCACCTACCCGGGCGCCACGCCGCAGACGATGACCGACAGCGTGCTGAGCCTCATCGAGCGCGAGCTGTCCGGCGTCCGGAACCTGCTGTACTTCGAATCGGCGTCGGATACCTCCGGCCAGGCGAAGATCACCGCGACCTTCAAGCCCGGCACCGATTCGGCGATGGCGCAGGTCGAAGTGCAGAACAAGCTCAAGTCGGTCGAGCCGCGCCTGCCGCCCGTCGTGCGGCAAAACGGCGTGATCGTCGAATCTGCCTCTACCGGCTTCCTGTTGTTCGTCGGCCTGAAGTCGGACAGCGGCCGCTATGACGAAAACGCGCTGGCCGACTACATGGCGCGCAACGTCGTCGAGGATCTGCGACGCGTCGAAGGCGTCGGCAAGGTGCAACTGTTCGGCTCCGAACAGGCGATGCGCATCTGGGTCGATCCGCAGAAGCTGATCACCTACGGCCTGTCGATGAACGACCTGACGACGGCCGTCGCCCAGCAGAACGTGCAGATCGCGCCGGGCAGCCTCGGTGCGGCGCCCGCGCTGCCGGGCCAGCGCGTGACGGTCCCGCTCACCGCGCAAGGCCAGCTCACGTCGCCCGAGCAGTTCGCGAAGATCGTGCTGCGCGCGAACGCGAACGGCTCGAAGGTCGTGCTCGGCGATGTCGCACGGGTCGAACTCGGCCCGCAGTCGTTCACCTTCGTCAACAGCGAGAACGGCAAACCCGCCACCTTCGCCGGCGTGCAGCTCGCGCCGGGCGCCAATGCGGTGAAGACCGCCGAGGCCGTGCGCGAGCAACTGGACATGATCGCCAAGACGATGCCGGCCGGCATGACCTACTCGATCCCGTTCGATACCGCGCCGTTCGTGAAGATCTCGATCGAGAAGGTGATTCACACGCTGATCGAAGCGATGGTGCTCGTGTTCCTGGTGATGTACCTGTTCCTGCAGAACGTGCGCTACACGCTGATTCCGGCGATCGTCGCGCCGGTGGCGATGCTCGGCACCTTCACGGTCATGCTGATGACAGGCTTCTCGATCAACGTGCTGACGATGTTCGGCATGGTGCTCGCGATCGGCATCATCGTCGACGATGCGATCGTCGTCGTGGAAAACGTCGAACGCCTGATGGTGGAAGAAGGCCTGTCGCCGAAGGACGCGACGATCAAGGCCATGAAGGAAATCACCGGCGCCATCATCGGCATCACGCTGGTGCTGACGGCCGTGTTCCTGCCGATGGCGATGTCGAGCGGTTCGGTCGGCGTGATCTATCAGCAGTTCACGATGTCGATGGCCGTGTCGATCATGTTCTCGGCCCTGCTCGCGCTGACGCTGACGCCGGCCCTGTGCGCGACGATGCTCAAGCCGGTCGAGCATGGCCACCACGAGAAGCGCGGCTTCTTCGGCTGGTTCAACCGCCGCTTCGACCGCATGACGAACTGGTACGAAACGCGCGTCGGCAAGCTGGTCGGCCGTACGGGCCGCGTGATGCTGCTGTTCGTCGCGATTTCCACCGCGCTGGTGTTCGGCTTCCGCATGCTGCCGTCGTCGTTCCTGCCCGAGGAAGACCAGGGCTACTTCATGACCGGCTTCCTGCTCCCATCGGATTCGACCGTCGAGCGCACGGGCGACGTGGTCAAGACCCTCGAGAAGCATCTCGCATCGCGTCCGGGCATCGAGTCGAGCATCTCCATCATCGGCTACGGCTTCTCCGGCCTCGGCTCCAACGCGGCACTGAACTACGCGGTGCTCAAGGACTGGGACAAGCGCGAAGGGGCAACCGCGATGGACGAAGCGATGCGCGCGCAGGCTGCGATGGGCGGCGTGACGGAAGGCACGGTCATGAGCCTGTTGCCGCCGGCGATCGACGGGCTGGGCACCAGCTCGGGCTTCACGATGCGCCTGCAGGATCGCGCGAACCAGGGCTACGCGGCACTCAAGGCGGCTGAAGCCAAGCTGCTCGAACTGGCCGCGCAAAGCAAGGTGGTGACCGGCGTCTATCCGGACAGCCTGCCGGCCGGCACGAGCGTGAAGCTGGACATCGACCGCGACAAGGCCGAAGCGCTCGGCGTGTCGTTCACGACCATCAGCGACACGCTGTCGGCCGCGATGGGTTCGACCTACGTGAACGACTTCCCGAACGCGGGCCGCATGCAGCAGGTGATCATCCAGGCCGATGCACCGGCACGCATGCAGATCGAGAACGTGATGAAGCTCTACGTGCGCAACGCGACCGGCGGCATGGTGCCGCTGTCCGAAGTGGTGCGCCCGGTCTGGTCGGAAACCCCGCTGCAGCTGGTGCGCTTCCAGGGTTACCCGTCTGCACGGATCTCCGGCGGCTCGGCCCCCGGCTACTCCAGCGGCGCGGCCATGGTCGAGATGGAGCGTCTGGCTGCGCAGTTGCCGCCGGGCTTCACGGTCGCGTGGACCGGCCAGTCGCTGCAGGAGCGTGAATCGGCTTCGCAGGCGCCGATGCTGATGGCGCTGTCGATGGTCGTCGTGTTCCTGGTGCTCGCGGCGCTGTACGAAAGCTGGGCGATTCCGCTGTCGGTGATGCTGGTAGTGCCACTCGGCCTGATCGGCGCGCTCGGCGCGGTGATGCTGCGCGGGATGCCGAACGACGTGTTCTTCAAGGTCGGGATGATTACCGTGATCGGCTTGTCGGCGAAGAACGCGATCCTGATCGTGGAAGTCGCGAAGCAGTTGCGCGAGGAAGGCATGGGGCTGATCGAGTCGGCCGTGCAGGCCTCCAAGCTGCGTCTGCGCCCGATCCTGATGACCTCGCTCGCGTTCGGCCTCGGCGTCGTACCGCTGATGATCGCGACCGGCGCAAGCGCCGAAACGCAGCACGCGATCGGCACCGGCGTGTTCGGCGGCATGGTGACCGCCACCGTGCTGGCCATTTTCTTCGTTCCGGTTTTCTACGTGTTCGTGATGAGCATCCAGGAACGCATCTCGGCATGGCGCGCATCCGGCAAGAAGCCCGCCACCGTGACCCACGAACATGAAGGTTGATGCCATGCGATCACTCATTCTTTCCGCCGCGGTTTCCGCCGCGCTCGCGCTGTCGGCGTGCTCGATGGCGCCGAAGCTGGTCAAGCCCGAGATGCCGGTGCCGACCGCCTATACGACCGCTGCCGCGGCCGACCAGCACGCGAACGCGGCCGATCTCGGCTGGCGCACGATGTTCGGCGACCGTCGCCTGCAGCGCCTGATCGAGCTCGCGCTCGAGAACAACCGCGACCTGCGCCTGGCCGCGCTGAACGTCCAGGCTGCCGAAGCGCAGTACGGCATCCAGCGTTCCGCGCGCCTGCCGTCGATCGGCGCCGGCGCGAGCTTCACGCGCCAGCGCACGGCCGCCGACTCGCAATCGAACCCGCCGCTGCTCGAAAACACGCAGAACCAGTACGGCGTGAACGTCGGCCTCAGCGCGTTCGAGATCGACCTGTTCGGCCGCGTGAAGTCGCTGTCCGACGCGGCGTTCGCTCGCTACCTCGCGACCGATCACGGCCGCCGGGCGGTGCAGATCGCGCTCGTCGGCTCCGTGGCCAACGCGTATTTCGCCGAGCGTCTCGCGCAGGAACAGCGTGCGCTGTCCGAACGCACGCTGAACGACTGGCGCCAGTCGCTCGACCTCGCGCGCCGCCTCAAGCTCGCGGACCAGGCCAGCGGCGTCGACATCGCGCAGGCCGAAGGCCAGGTCGCGAGCGCCAGCGCCGATCTCGAAGCGCGTTCGCGCGCGGTCGAGCAGGCCAACAACGCGCTGCGGCTGCTGGTCGGCACCGACCTGCCGAAGAACCTGCCCGATCCGCTGTCGCTGGAACGCCAGCCGGTGATGACCCAACTGCCGGCCGGCCTGCCGTCGGAATTGCTGTACCGCCGGCCGGACATCCAGCAGGCCGAGCAGAATCTCGTCGCCGCCAATGCCGACATCGGCGCGGCGCGCGCGGCATTCTTCCCGCGCCTGTCGCTGACCTCGTCGATCGGCTTCCTCAGCCCGGGGCTGGGCAGCCTGTTCGACGGCGGCCAGCGCGTGTGGAGCTTCGCGCCGCAGGTCACATTGCCGATCTTCCAGGGCGGCCGGCTGCGTTCCGAGCTGAATCTCGCGGAAGTGCGCAAGTCCAGCGCGGTCGTCGAGTACGAACGCTCGATCCAGACCGCGTTCCGCGAAGTGGCCGACGGCCTCGCCGGGCGCGAGACCTTCAGCCGCCAGATCGACGCGCAGTCCCGCGTAGTCAAGAGCGCCGAGCGCCGTACCGATCTCGTGAACCTGCGCTATCGCGCCGGCATCGAGGATCGGCTGGAACTGCTCGACTCGCAGCGACAGCTGTATGCCGCGCGCCAGGCGTTGCTGGATCTGCGCAATGCCGAACTGGACAACGCGGTCGCGCTCTACAAGGCGCTCGGTGGCGGGCTGACCGACACCGACGTGCCGCCCGCCAACAACGTGGCGAAAAGCTGAGCCATGCACCGTCGCCAATCCGTTCGCGACGATTGAAAGCACGGTGAAGTCCGGCGGCGCACGTGCCGCGCCGCCGGCCCGCCTACCGGTCACGCTCACTTCCAGTGAACCCGATGAACCCTCTGATACTCATTGCCGAAGACGATCCGGAGATCGCCGAAATACTCGACGCCTACCTCGCCCACGACGGCTTTCGCACCTATCGCGTCGGTCACGGCCAGGCCGTGCTCGACGTGCAGCCCGTGCTGAAGCCCGACCTGATCCTGCTCGACGTCAGGATGCCGCAGAAGGACGGCTGGGAGGTCCTGGTCGAACTGCGTCGCCGCGTCGACACGCCGATCGTCATCATCACGGCGCTCGATCGCGAGATCGATCGCTTGCAGGGGCTGCGTTTCGGCGCGGACGACTACATCACGAAGCCGTTCAATCCGGCCGAGGTAGTCGCGCGCATCCGCGCGATCCTGCGTCGTCTCGAAACGGCGTCGTCCGGGCGTTTCATCAAGGTCGGCAACCTTGAAATCGACACGCAAAGCTACCTGACCACCGTCCGCACGGACGCCGGAGAAACCGGCGTCTCGCTGACGCTGACCGAATTCCGGCTGCTCGCGCACCTGGCCGGCTCGCCGAACCGCGTGTTCACGCGCAGCGAACTGATCGACGCCTGCCTCGCCGACGTCGATGCGCTGGAGCGCACCGTCGACAGCCATATCAGCCGGCTGCGCAAGAAACTCGAATGCGCGGGCGCGTCCGGGACGCCGGAGGTGATGCGCGGCGTCGGCTACCGGCTGCGCAGCACCCCGTGAATGCATGTCATGGAGCGCGGCTGCGCGTGGCGATGATAGTCGGACTCCTGACGATTTCCGTCGTGCTGACGATCGCGACCGGATGGTTCGTCGTCTACGGTCTGTTTCTCGCCGTTTCGTCTGCTGCGACCGACAACCCGATCGCGGCCGTGATCCGGGAGACGCCGAGCTATCTGATGCTCGCCGTCGTGCTGCTGATCGCGCTGGTCGCAACGATCGTCGACCTCGTCAGACTGGCGCGCGGAACGGACTGATAGCCACAGGCGGACGCGCATTGCGCGCCTGTGGCCGCGCTGCGATTCCGCTGTTTTTGATTCGTTACGGGAAAAACTTCTCTTCCAGAGATCCGATCAACTGCATGCGCGCAGCGAGGTACGAAATGAGAAATCAGGGAAATGTCTCTTCGTCAATCGATGGCGATTCTCGCGAACTGGAAAGAAGCGATGATCCACCCGTTGGCTGCGTAAAGCTGATTCCGATCGACGCAATCGAACCCGAGCAACGCTGGCGCCACATGATGCACTCGCTCAACACCTGCAGCGACGGCGCACGAATCACCCGGCAGCGCAGGGATTGCGTGGTCGATTCACGTAGAAAAACGACTTCGGGCGATCGATCGAGGTGCAGCGCAGCGATCGATATCCTCGATCAACCGACGGCCAGCACGGTGGTGCTTTCGTGGCGGGATTCAACTGGCGGACATTACGGCTATCAAAATTGGCATAAAGGATTTGCCAGACGTCCAGGGTTATGCGCGATGAGCGGCATGCCCATCACGCCGGGCGACGAGATTTTTCGGCCCAGCGTACGAAATGGCCGACCGACGAACTGGTCCGCGATGATCCTCGCGATTCACATCTCCTGCATCGACTTTGCCCGGATCACGAAATAGCAGTGGCGCCCTTCAAACGCCCAGCCGGACGCGGAAGCTGTCCGGCTCCTGGAAACCGGGCCGCCCATTGCGCCTTCCGTCCGACTGAAGCGCTCATGGGCAGCCCAACGCCAAAGCGCTGACAACAGACCCCTCACCATGGCCATTTTCGAATTGATGATCGCGCTGCTACTGGCGATCCTTGTCTTGCACTACGTCGGGCACAAGCTCGGGCTCCCCCCTGCCGTCGCACTGATCATCGGCGGCGGTTTCATCGCCTTTCTGCCCGGCCTGCCCGAGGTGCACATCGATCCGGAACTGGTGCTGGTGATTTTCCTGCCGCCTTTGCTGCTGGACAGTGCCCTCGGCATTTCGCTCGACCATCTGCGCCGGCACATGCTGGGCGTCGGGGCCCTGGCGATCGGCGCGGTGCTGTTCACCACCGTCGTGGTGGCCCTCGTCACCCACTGGCTCGTGCCTTCCCTGCCCTGGGCGGCTTGCGCGGCCCTGGGCGCACTGGTCGCGCCGCCGGATGCGGTATCGGCCCGCGCCGCGCTGCAGCAAGTGAAACTGCCGCGCCGCCTCCTGATCCTCCTGGAAGGAGAAAGCCTGTTCAACGATGCGACGGGCCTCGTGCTGTTTCGCTTTGCGGTGGCTGCGGGCGTGACGGGCCTGTTCAGTCCGGCCGAAGCCCTTGGCAGCTTCGCACTGCTGGCGCTGGGCGGCGTCATGATCGGCGCCGTCGTGGGGGGCGCCTGGGTGATCCTGATGCGCCATCTCGACGAAGACAGCCTGGTCATCGCCGCCAGCCCGCTTTGTGCGTGGGGTTCCTATCTGCTGGCCGAACGCTTCCACGTCTCGGGGGTGATCGCCACCGTGACCACGGGGCTCATCTGTGCGTGGTTCCAGCATCGCGTGCTCAACGCGTCGGCGCGCCTGTACGGCACGGGCTTCTGGACCGTCACGATCTTCATTCTCGAGGCCTTCGTGTTCCTGATCATCGGCTCCTCGCTGCACGAGTTGATCCAGCGGGGCGACGGGCTCGACACGATGCTCGCGGAGATGGGCGTACCGGTGCTGATCGTCGTGCTTTCCGTCATCCTCGCGCGGTTTGCGTGGGTGTATGTGTCGGACGCCGCGCTCATCCTGTTGCGGAAGTTGGGCGTGACCCGCTTCCATCCGCTCGGGCTTGCCGATGCGACGGTATTGAGCTGGGCCGGCATGCGAGGGGTGATCACCCTGGCGCTCGCCGCCAGCCTGCCCGACAGTTTCCCGGGGCGCGATTTCATCCTCGTCACCGCCATTGCCGTCATCCTCGCCACCGTGCTGGTGCAGGGCCAGACGCTCGGCGCGGTGATCCGCTGGACGGGGCTCGCGGCGCCGGAAAGCGACAAGCCTCGCCTGAGCATGAGCGAGGCGGAGGCCGTGATTGCCAGGGTGCAGTACGAGTTGATGGCAAAGCGGGCCTACAACGAGGCAGGCGAACTCGTTCACCCGATGCTCCTGGACATCCACAAGCACAAGGCCGAGGACATGGCCCGCTACGCGCGGCACGCCGACGAATACAAATCCCAGCTCGATGCGCGTTCGGATACGTTGCTGGAATTGATCGCGGCGGGACGGGCCGAGCTGATGCGCCTCTACCGTGCCGGCGACATCGACGAGCACACGCTGCACGAACTGACACGCGACCTCGATCTCGAGGAACTCCGCGCCATTTCCGCCAAGGCGTGAGGAGATCGCCATCGATGGGAACGCAACGCATTCGAGCCCGCCCCGGCTCCATCATTTCTCCATCAAACCGCACAAAAGCGTCCATCGACGCCGGGCACACTGCGAAGCAAGTCATCGAGTACGCATGCGCGAGCAACACGAACCCATGGACACGTTTCCGACCCTGATCGCCTGCGAGCATTGCGACAGCGTCTACCGACGCCGCGCGCTGGCGCCTCACGAGGTCGCGCGTTGCGAGCGATGTTCCGCCGTGCTGTTTCGATCGAGCTGGCTCGATATCGACAGGTGGCTCGCGCTCGCGGTTGCGGCAGGCGTGGTGTTTGCCATCGCCAACCTCTGCCCGATCATGCGGATCAGCGTGCAGGGGCTGCATAGCGAAGCCACGCTGTGGCAATCCGCGCTCGCGCTGGCCCACGGTTTCGCCGCGCCGATCGCGATTCCGACGGCGCTGGCCATCGTGGTGGTGCCGTTCCTGCAGATCGCCACGCTGATCTGGTTGCTGGCCTTCGCCCGTGCCGGGCATCGCGCGCCCGCATTCGGCCCGCTGATGAAGCTGCTCGTCGCGCTGCGACCCTGGAGCATGATCGAGGTCGGATTGCTCGGCATCCTGATCGCCATCATCAAGCTGTCCAGCATCATGCAGATCATTCCCGGCGCGGGCTTGTGGGCCACGGCCGTGCTGATGGTGCTGATCCCGCTGATCGCGGGCCACGACACGCGCCAGCTGTGGGACTGGGTCGTGCCGGTGGAAACTTCCGGAGGCCGCCCGTGAGCCTGCCCGTGCGCGCCAGTCAGCTGGGCATGGTCGGGTGCCATACGTGCGGCCTCGTCTGCCGCACGCATGCCGCCGCCGCGCAGGATGCCCATTCGCATGCCGCCGAAGCGGAACGCTGCCCGCGATGCGGGTCCGCGCTGCACGCGCGTCGCTCGAACAGCCTCGTGCGCGCGTGGGCGCTCCTGATCGCCAGCCTGATCTTCTACCTCCCGGCCAACCTGTTGCCGGTGATGCGCACCACGCTGCTCGGCAGCCACAGCGAATCGACGATCCTCAGCGGCGTCGTGGTGTTCTGGAAAGCCGGTTCGTACGGCATCGCGTCGGTGATCTTCATCGCGAGCGTCGTCGTGCCGTGCACGAAGTTTCTCGCGATCGGCACGTTGCTCGTCACGACGGGCCGGCGCAGCGTGTCGGCCATGCGCGAGCGGGCCGTGCTGTACCGCGCGGTCGAGCTGGTCGGCTACTGGTCGATGCTCGATGTGCTGGTCGTCGCAATCATCTGTGCGCTGGTGAAGTTCGGTCCGCTGTCCGAGATCGAACCGCGCGCCGGCATTTTGTTTTTCGGCATGGTCGTCATTCTCACGATGCTGTCTGCGATGAGTTATGACCCACGCCTCATTTGGGACGCCGAGGAAGCATGAATCCTGCATCCGGCCCGCAAGGCCTCGAACCCCACGATCCGCCCGTGACACGCAACCGCGTGCGGCTTTCGCTCGTCTGGCTCGTGCCGCTCGTCGCGGCATTGATCGGCCTGTCGATGGTCATCCACGCGTGGTTGTCCGTCGGACCGGAAATCACGATCACGTTCAACACCGCACAAGGCCTCGAAGCCGGCAAGACACCCGTCAAGTACAAGGACGTCGTGATCGGCACCGTGACCGCCATCTCGCTGAGCGACGACAGTTCGCACGTGGTCGCGACCGTATCGTTCGTGAAGAATGCGCGCAACCTGATTCGCGAAGACACGCGCTTCTGGGTCGTGCGTCCCCGCGTCGGCATGAGCGGCGTATCGGGCATCGATACGCTGTTCTCCGGCGCGTACATCGGCATGGACACGGGCCGCTCGGAAAATTCGCGGAAGGCCTACACCGGGCTCGAAACGCCACCCACCGTCGTCAACGGCACGCCCGGGACGAGCTTCGCGTTGCGCGCCACCGATCTCGGCTCGCTCGATATCGGCTCGCCGGTCTATTACCGCCATCTGATGGTGGGCCACGTCGCGTCGTACAAGCTCGACATGCAGAGCCGCGACATGAACCTGCAGGTGTTCATCGATGCGCCGTACGATCGCCTGGTGACGACCGATACGCGCTTCTGGAACGCGAGCGGCATGGATCTGTCGCTCGACGCGAACGGCCTGAAGCTGAAGACCCAGTCGGTCGCGACGATCGTGGGCGGCGGCATCGCGTTCGCGACACCGGAAGACAACGATGCGGCGGCCGCCCGTGCAGGCAGCCTGTTCACGCTCGCCGACCACGAGACTGCCGCCATGGCCGCGCCGGACGGGCCGTCCCAGCTCATCCGGCTGCGCTTCGAACAGCCGTTGCGCGGGCTCGCGGTCGGCGCGCCGGTGGAATTTTCCGGCATCGACATGGGCAAGGTCGTCTCGACCCAGCTCGACTTCGACCGGTCCACCCGGCGCTTCCAGTCCATCGTCATGGTCAAGGTCTATCCGTATCGGCTCGGCCCCGTCATCGAGAAACTGCAGAAGACCGAAGGCAACGGCAATCCGCGCGCGGCCCAGTTTCTCGCGGGCCTGGTCGAGCACGGGCTCCGTGCGCAGGCGCGTACCGGCAACCTGCTGACGGAGCAGCTCTACATCTCGTTCGATTTCGTGAAAAACGCGCCGAAGGTGGCGCTCGATGCGAATGCCACGCCGCTGACCTTGCCCACCGTGCCGAGTACGTTCGACAAGCTGCCGGAGCAGCTCGCCGACATCGTCGACAAGATCAACAAGCTGCCGCTGGATTCGATCGGCAAGCATGTCGACTCGAGCCTGACGAACCTCGACGCGACGCTCAAGCAGGTCAATGGCCAGTTGCTGCCGTCGACGACGCGCATGCTCGACCAGGCGAACCAGACGTTCGGCACGTTGCGCCAGGGCATCGCCGACGACGGCCCGCTTCAGGAAAACCTGACGAACACGCTGACCGAAGTCCAGCGTACCGCGCGCTCGCTGCGCACACTCACCGACATGCTGGGCCGCCGTCCCGAATCGCTGCTCCGGGGCACCGGGGCCGATCACGCGCCGAGCGCGCCTGTCGCCCCTTCCACTTCGCCTGTCCAGCAGGAGCCACGACAACCATGAGCTTCCCGATTCGCGCCAGGACGATCGCCCTGGGCGCCGGCGCCGTCATCGCGCTGACCGCCTGCGCGTCGAACCCGGTGCATTACTACACGCTCGTCTCGCCGGCCACGGCCACGGCCACGTCCACATCCACGACGCCGACGACCGCGCGCGCCGCCGCACCGCTGGCGATCAACGTGTTGCCGGTCGGCATCCCCGCACAGCTCGACCAGCAGCAGATGGTCGTGCGCAGCGGGACGGGCACCGCGGTGATACTCGACAACGAACGCTGGGTCGCACCGCTCGGCGACGAGCTGCGCGCGGCGCTTTCGTCGGCGCTCGTCGAGCAACTGGGCGCGCGCAACGTCACCGGCCTGCCGCGTCCGTCGAACCAGACCGTCATGAGCATCCGCACGCAGGTGCGCCGCTTCGACGCGTGGCCCGGGAGCATGGCCCAGTTCGAAGCCGATTGGGTCGTCGGCGTGCAGCAGGACACGCCGGGCACGCGCATCTCGTGCAGCACGCGGCTCAACGAGGCCGCCCCTGGAAACTATGCGGACATGGTGCGCGTGCAACAGCGCATGATCGAGCAGTTCGCCGCGCGGATCGCGAGCACGGTGCGCAGCTTCGGCAACGGGCGTCCGGCCTGTCCGTCGGATTCGTAAACCGTCCCGCCCAGGGGAGCCGTCCATGGGAGCGCGCGAAGGTATCCGGTTATGGGAACCGGCTACCTTGAAGCGTGACGCGCCCCGTTACGCACGCCGCCGGTAAGTGCCCGGCGTGCTCCCGGTCCAGTGCCGGAACGCGCGATGGAACGCGCTCGGATCGTCGAAGCCGATGTCGGCGCCGATCGCCGCGATCGTATCGGGCGTATCGGTCAGCCGCTGGATCGCGATGTCGCGTCGCAGTTCGTCCTTGAGCACCTGGAACGTCGTCCCTTCGGCGGCCAGGTGGCGGCTCAGCGTGCGCACCGAGCAATGCAGGTGCTCGGCCGCGTGGTCGATCACCGGCAGGTCCGGCAACGCTTCCGACAGGTACTGCCGCACGCGGTGGCACACGAGCTGTTCGCTGAACGATTCGAAGATCCAGTCGCCCGGCGCGCGCGCGAGGAACTTGCGCAGGTTGCGCTTGCTCTGCCGGATCGGCGCGTCGAGGTAGTCCGCGCTGAAGCGCATCAGCGTACGCTCGCAGTCGAACTGCACGGCGCCGGTGAAGAAGTACAGGTGATCGACCGCATGGCGCGGCCGCGGGCACGCGAACTCGATCTGCAGCAGCGGGATCTTCTGCCCGATCAGCCAGGAGCACACGCCGTGCACGAGCTTGAGCATCAGCTCCTGGCCGAGCGCGCCGATCGGGCCGATGGCGTCGTTCGGGCGCAGCACCGCCTGCGCGACGAGACCGTCGCGCTTCGATTCGACGAAGAAATCGTCGAGCAGGATATGGAAGAATTGCCCGAAACGATGCAGCGCCGTTTCGAGGTTGCGCGCATCGAGCAGGCTCAGGCACAGGTACTTCAGCGTGCCTCCGCGCAGCGGGCGCGAGAAGATGCCGGGCATCTCGTCGTCGAGGTCGATCGCGAGCGTGCGGTACAGCGTCGAGAACTGCTCCTCCGTCACGCGCGCATGCGGTTCGCCGAGCAGCTCGATCGGGATGCCGGCCCCGCGCAGGTAGCGCTCGACCACGTCGCGCTGCACGCCCGCGCTCGCCAGGAAACCGTTGACGAGCGAGATCGGCACCGTCGCGCTCGGCGACGGCAGCGCACGCCCGGCTGCAGGCCCGGGCTGGGCGGAAAGTGAATCTGAACCGGTCATCGCGTCCCCGTCGATCGAACCGCTCGCATTGTACTTGAGCGGCTCGTGCGGAGCCTTCCGGGCCTTCGGCGCGCCGGATGCTGCACGGCACGCCGACGCCTTCAGTCGGTGCATCAGTCGGTGCGGCTGAGTTCCCGGCGCAGGATCTTGCCGACGGTCGACTTCGGCAGCCGGTCGACGAAGCGAATGAGCTTCGGCACCTTGTAGCCCGCGAGGCTTTCGCGGCAATGCGCGACGAGCTGCTCCTCCGTGACGGTCGCATCCTGCGCCAGCACCACGAACAGCTTGACCGCCTCGCCCGTGCGCGCGTCCGGCACGCCGATGCATGCGCATTCGACGACGCCCGGCACCCCGGTGGCCACGGCTTCCACTTCGTTCGGGTACACGTTGAAGCCCGATACGATGATCATGTCCTTCTTGCGGTCGACGATCCGCAGGAAACCGGCTTCGTCGAACACGCCGACGTCACCGGTGCGGAAATAGCCGTCGGCCGTGAACGCGGCCACATTCGCGTCCGGCTTCTGCCAGTAGCCGCCCATCACCTGCGGCCCTTTCACGCAGATCTCGCCCGCGCTGCCGATCGCCACCTCGTTGTCCTGGTCGTCGAGCAGCTTCACGTCGGTCGATGGCAGCGGCAGGCCCGTGGTGCCCGTGAACGAGTCGATCAGCTGCGGGTTGAACGACACGACCGGCGACGTTTCCGACAGCCCGTAGCCCTCGCGGATGAAGTTGCCCGTCACCGCCTTCCAGCGCGACGAGATCACGTCGATCACGGCCGCGCCGCCGCCGGCCGACAGCTTTAGCCGCGACCAGTCGACTTCCGTCAGGCGCGGATGGCCGGCGAGCCCCGCGTACAGCGTGTTCACGCCGACGAACACCGTCGGCCGCGCGGCCTTCAGCACGTCGATGAAGCCGTCCATGTCGCGCGGATTCGCGATCAGCCAGTTCTGCGCGCCGATCGCGAAGTAGGACAGGAAGTTCACCGTCAGCGCGAAGATGTGATACATCGGGATCGCCGTGACGACGACCTCCTCGCCCGGCTCGCGCGCGGCCGGCACGATCGCCCCGAACTGCTCGATGTTCGCGACGAGATTGCGGTGCGACAGCGCGGCGCCCTTCGACAGGCCGGTCGTGCCGCCCGTGTACTGCAGCAGCAGCAGGTCCGCGCCGCCGAGCTCGACCGGGTCGAACGCGAGCGCTTCCCCGGCGGCAATGGCGTCCGCGAGCGGAATCGAACCGGGCGGCAGCGCGTCGCACGTACCGGCCGGCGCATCGACGACGCCGAGATCGCCGCGCCCGACGCTCAGCACGGTGCGCACGCGCGTGCCGCCGACCACCTCGGCGAACGTGCCCATCGACCCGCCGCACACCACGGCGACTTCGACGCCCGCGTCTTTGAGCTGATGTTCGAGCTCGCGCGCCGTGTAGAGCGGGTTCACGTTGACCTGGATCGCGCCGATCTTCGCGACCGCGACGAACGCGACCGGGAACGCGAGCACGTTCGGCAGCATCACGGCCACGCGATCGCCCTTGCGGACGCCCACGACCTGCTGCAGATAGGCCGCCAGCGCGGTCGACAGGCGGTCGACGTCGGCATAGGTGAGCGTGCGGCCATACGAGTGGAACGCCGGGCGATCGGCGTAACGGTGCATCGCGTCGTCCAGCAGCGCGCCTACGGAAGGAAAGCGATCGGCATCGATCTCGGCGGGGATCGAGCCATACGACCCGGTCCAGTGTCTCTTCGTCATGTCTCACTCCACGGGGGACGGCGCGCCGGCCGCGCCGTTCGCACGACGGCCTGCACGCCGGAGAAGCGCGGACCATCGCCTGATCGGCGACTATCGCCCGCGCGGCGCACTTTGAAAATGATCCGGGCGGCCGAAAAGATGATCGAAACGGACATGCGGGGGCTCCGACTTGTCTAGACAACATCGCGCCATACCGTCACTTCGTCGTGCCTCAGCTGGCCCCACTATCGGTCCATCGGCATGAACACCATACGGGATCCGACGATTCCTGTCGCCGGCCGTGCCTGATACGATCGCTTCGCTTCCGGTTCGCCACGGCCGAACGTGCCGCGCGCCGCAGCCGATGCCGCCGATACACACCATCCGCACAACGGGTCACGCGCGCATCGTCACCTCGTCTCGTCGGTCGATTCCGCCACCAGACAATCAGGATTACTGCACACCTCATGCAGGTCGCAGCAACGTGCAACGCCTGATCAGGAAACACGGCCAGTCCACTCAACGATCCTATCCCGCTCTCTCAAAGGTCAGTCGCCATGCCAGAACGCATCTCGTTTGGACAACTCCCTGCCCGGCTGCTCGACGTCGTGCTCAACGTCGAGGAATACGCGAACCACACCGGCCACGATTTCAAGCTCGTGGAACTGGTGCGCGCCCGCGTGTCGCAGCTCAACGGCTGCGCCTACTGTCTCGACCGCCACATCAAGGAAGGCATCCACGCGGGCGAAGATCCGCTGCGCTACAACCTGCTGCCGGTGTGGCACGAAACGCCCGCACTCTACAGTCCGAAGGAGCAGGCCGCGCTGCGCTGGGCGGAAGCGCTGACGCTGATCAGCGAGCACGCGATCGACGATGCACTCGTCGACGCGACGCGCGTGCATTTCGATCGCGACGAGCTGGCCACGCTCACGCTGATCGTCGCGCAGATCAACACGTGGAACCGGCTCGCGAAGCCGTTCGCGTGGGAGGCCGGCGTGTTCCAGGCCGGTTGAAGCGGGTTGCAGGCGGCCGCGCCGGGTGGCGCCGGCGCGCGTATCAGGGTGAACCCTGTGGCGTTTGGGACCGATCCCGAGCAGAATTGCGTGCCGTAAACGATATCGATTCGGACGCAGGATGTTCCCATGCCGCGCAGTGCGCTCTTGACCCCGACGACCGCCCGCGCAGCCCGGCTGCCGGACGTCGAGACGACCCACGCGTTGCGCCAGCAGCGCTTCACCCCGGCCAAGCTGGCCGTGCTGCTCGACGTGGCGGCGCAAGCCGGCCTCGACCCGATCGCGGTGCTCGACGGCACCGGCCTCACGCCTGCCGCCGTCGCGGACCCGTTCACGCTCACGTCGCCGCTGCAATTCCTCACGGCCGCGCGCAATGCGGTCGGCCGCTACGACGGCTCCGATCTTGGCGTGCGCGTCGGCCATCGGCTGCACGTAACGAGCTACGGGATGTACGGCTACGCGATGCTGTGTTCGGAATCGCTCGCGCACGCGTTCGAATCGGCCGTCAAGTATCACCGGCTCGCGAACGGCATGCTCGCGATCCGCTGGGTCGAACAGGGCGACACCGCATCGTGGCAGTTTCCCGACCGGCACGAAGTCGCGCTGCCCGATCTCGACGAGCCGCTGTACCGCTTCCTGATCGACATGCAGTTCGCGCTGCACGTGACGATCATCAAGGACGTGATGGGCGCGTGGTGCGTGCCGGCACGCGCCCAGTTCGCCCAGCCGCAGCCGGCGCACGCGGCGCTGCTGGCCGATGCGCTCGAATGCCCGATCGCCTTCGACCAGTCGCATCATGTGCTCAGCTACCCGGCCGCGTGGCTCACGCGCGCGCCGCAGCTCGCGAATCCGATTACCGCCGCGCAGGTGTCGTCGCATTGCGCGAGCCTGCTCGATGAATTGCGCAGCCAGGCCGGCATCACGCGGCGCGTGTACCAGGAACTCACGCGCACGCCCGGGCAATTTCCGGACATCGACGTGATCGCGGACATCCTGTGCATCACGTCGCGCACGCTGCGCCGCAAGCTCGAAGCCGAAGGCACGTCGTACAGCGAACTGCTGGCGAGCGTGCGCAAGGCGCTCGCGATCGACTATCTCAGCACGACCACGCTCAGCACCGAAGACATCGCATTGGCGCTCGGCTTCAGCGACGCAGTGGGGTTTCGCCACGCGTTCAAGCGCTGGACCGGCGTGACGCCGAGCGACGTGCGACGCAAGCGCGGCGGTTGAGCGCGGGCATCGACGACGATCAGCGCCCGTCGCCGACCGCAGGCGTCGCTACCGCCAGCGCAAACTCGAACACCGCACCACGCCCGGCCCGGTCGACCAGCCGGATGCTGCTGCCGTTGAGTGCCAGCATCCGGTGCACGATCAACAGACCGAGCCCGCCGCTCGTCACCGCGCCGCCGCTCATCGGCCGCTGCGGCCGCTGGAACAGCCCTTCGCGCCGCGCCGCCGGAATCCCTTCCCCGGTGTCGGCCACGGTCACGAGCACGCGGTCGCCGCGCGGCTCCAGCGCGACCTCGACCTCGCCGTGCGCAGGCGTGTGCCGCAGCGCGTTGTCGAGCAGGTTGGTCAGCACGCGCTCGATCATTCCGAGATCGGCCGACACGACCGGCACGCGCGGCGGAATCCGCGCATGCAGCGTGACGCCGCGCGCCTGCGCCGTCAGCTCGAATTTCTGGAACACGTCCTGCACGAGATCGACGAGCGAGAACGGCTCGCGCTCGGCCTGCACGCCGCCCGATTCGAGCCGCGCGAGCTCGAACAGCGCCTGCGCGAGCCGGCCGACCTTCGCGCTCTGCGCGAGCGCGATCGACAGGTAGCGCCGCCGTTCGTTCTCGGCGAGCGTGTCCGACTTCAGCGACAGCGTCTCCAGGTAGCCGTGCAGCGACGTGAGCGGCGTGCGCAGGTCGTGCGAGATGTTCGTGATCAGTTCGCGCCGCTGCTGGTCCTGGTGCGTCAGCGCGCGCCACTGGTCGCCGATCCGGTCGGCCATCTGCGCGAACGCGGATTCGAGCACGACGATGTCGTCGCCGCGCCGGCCCGGCCGCGAGCGCGGCACCGGCGGCTGCGTGTCGGGCGTACCGTTCGCGTCGAAGCGGCGCATCGCGTCCGTCAGCCGGCGCAGCGGGCGCGTGATGAAGCTGAACGCGGTCAGGCCCGCGAGCAGGCCGAGCAGTGCGACCAGCGCCATCGACCACAGTGTCGTGCGCAGCACGTTGCCGGCGTCGACGCGTGCGGCCAGCCGGTCGTGCGCCTCGCCGAGCAGCACCACGTAGATGTAGCCCGACGGCGGCTGCCCCGCACGCTGCAGCGGCGCGGCGCTGAACACCTTGCGCGCGTCGGGGCTGCGCGGATCGTCGCCGAGGATCGGCAGCGGCTCGCCCGCGATGAAGCGCTGCACGGGCGCGAGATCGACGCGGTCGCGCTTCACGTGGCCGGGCGGCGCATCGTCGCCCTTGATGCGCCCCGCGTTGTCGAGCAGGTACACCTCGACGCTCGGGTTCACGCCCATCAACTGCCCGAACAGCGTGCGCACGGCGTCCGGGCGCAGCCCGTTCGCGTCCATCAGCGGCGCGCTGTGGGTCACGCTGTTGACGATATTGGCGGCCAGGTCGCGCGACAGCCCCTGCACGACTTCCTGCTCGCGCATGTCGTTCGCGCGGATCTGCAGCCACGCCGACGCGCCCGAACACGCAAGCAGCAGCACCGAGAACACGAGCGACAGCCGCTGGGTGAGAGTGAACTTCATCATGCGTCCCGCTGGCCCGGCGCGGCGAGCTTGTAGCCGCGGCCCCACACGGTGAGGATCCGCACGGGCTCGGCCGGATCGGCCTCGATCTTCGCGCGCAGCCGGTTGATGTGGGTGTTGACCGTGTGTTCGTAGCCTTCGTGCTGGTAGCCCCACACGGCGTTGAGCAGGTCCATCCGCGAGAACACCTTGCCCGGGTGTCGCGCGAAGAAATACAGCAGGTCGAATTCGCGCGGCGTCAGGTCGATCCGCGCGCCGTCCACGCTCGCCTCGCGCGCGATCGGGTCGATCGCCAGCCCCGCGACGTCGAGCGTGCCCGCGTCGATCCGCGAATCGCGTGCGAGCGCGTCGACGCGCCGCAGCAGCGCCTTCACACGGGCGACGAGTTCGAGCACGGAGAACGGCTTGGCCAGATAGTCGTCGGCGCCGAGTTCGAGGCCGAGGATCCGGTGCACTTCGCTCGAGCGTGCGCTCGTGATGATGATCGGCGTGTAGCGCGTCATCGCGCGCGCGCGCCGGCAGATTTCGAGGCCGTCGACGCCCGGCAGCATCAGGTCGAGGATCAGCGCATCCCAGCCGCCCTGCTCGAGCAGACGCAGCCCTTCCGCGCCGTCAGCGCTGTGCACGACCTCGTAGCGCTCGTCGCGCAGGTGCAGGCTCAGCACGTCGGCGATGTCGGCGTCGTCCTCGACGATCAGGATGCGTTTCGGTTGGTCCATGGCGGCAGGCGGCGGCACGTCGGTGCCGAGGTCGGGTATCGGTTCGGGCCGGCCCCGATCCGGCTGGCCGGATACGCGGGGGCGAATCGCGGCAACGGGCCGCGCTGCCGCCATTGTGCAAAATTTTGCGGCGCGGCGGGGAGTGATCACATTTCATTTAACTTTGAATTGTGACTGTGATCCGAGCCAATGACCGTCAGGCTTTCCGCTGCGGCCCCCAAAATGAAACGTCCCCTACCCCAGTCCGGCCAAAAAACACTTCAAGGCAGACGCAACACGTTCTGAGCGGTGGAGCAAGCCCGCGCATTCCGATGAAAATCCACGGTGCTTGCTGCAGCCTCAGCGCGCCCGGCACCACAACGTCTGTCGCCACGCCACCTACGGCGACCACTTCTCCGACACGGAAGCCGTGACGTGCCGCTATACAGCTGTGCCAGCCAATCCACGTCTCTTCACGCACTGGGTGGGTCAGACCAACTTCTCATGGGACTAATCGGTATCGATACCGAGCAGGATCCACAAACGATCAAGCGTGACGGCTACGGGCTTTGCGCATGCTTTCAGTTGCGACTTTAGACTCGTTCAGCAGCATCTCCGCCGCCTGCCATGCCCTTGCGGCAGCTCGCGGATCCCCGATCGCACGCGCATCCGCCGTTGCCCCGCTCAGCAACATCACGTACACGCCTGCAAGCTGACGGGCCTGGCGACGCGGAACGATCTCGGATAGCAGTTGCTCCATGAGGGCCAACAGATCATCCCGATAGCGCACCGCCACGTCGGTCACCTTGGGACAGGTCGCACCAAACTCGGCCAGCGCACGCTCGAACAGGCAGCCCGCGAACTCAGGGCTACGGAACCAGGTTCCGTACCAGTCAAAAATCCCCTTCAGACGCGCAGCAGCGTGCGGCATGGGGCCGAGCTTCGCGGCGATGCTCTCCATGATGAAGGTGTAGCGCTGTTCCAGCACGGCCTTGATCAGATCGTCCTTGCCCGCGAAGTGATGGTAGAGCGTCATGCGGGCAACGTCCGCTTCGGCGATGATCCAGTCGATACCGACCGGATGAAAGCCATGGCGAGAAAACAACTCACCCGCCTTGTCGACCACCTGCTGGCGTTTGCTCGCGCGCATTCATGCATCTCCTAACTACAGGGCGGCATCTTAGCACCGCCGCCAGCACCGCTCCTTTCAGGCTGCAGGGCAAGCGTGACCGACTGCCGAATACGATCTCGCTATTCAGGGCCGTGAATACGGCATCCTCCACACCTCTCTCATGCGTCTTGCACCAGACAAGAAGGGGGTGTTCAGGAATCCCGGCGAAAAGTTGTCCGGGGCAACTTCGGTACTTGGTACCTGTTCGCATGATACGACGGGGCGTGGGATAGACAGCAAGTAGTCGGCACCGGGTACCCGACAAACACGATCACGCACGATGTCCGGACTGTTCTGCGGGCAGGAGCGATACGACGTGACACACTGGGCACCGGCAAACCATCGTCGGCCACCATGAAATCAAAGGAAGCTACGGTTTTTGAAAGGCGGGCTTCGGCAACACGGGACCGCTTCACCGCAATGGCGTCAACCGATCGAGACCCGCAACCGATACGCCGTCAGCGAATATCGTCACCCGAGCCGACACAAGCACGATTTTTGAAGCGGATGATTCCACGTGGGTAGTGTGCGCCAGCCCGGCCGGCATCCACTCGGGCCGCAATTGCCGCTGCGCGAAGCGGTTTCAGCAAGGTACCCGGCCACCGTTCATCATGCACCACCGCTGCGTCTCTTGTTGCGGGGCCGCATACGGCAGTCCGGTCCTCGGATCGATGTTGTCATACTGCCCCGTGGGGTGTCGCGCCCGCCACGCGGCCTGCTCGGCATACTGTTGCTCGATCGCGGCGTGCTCTCGTGCCAGATCTGCCTTCTGCGCATCGTCTATTTTCTTCGTCATGCTCACGAGCCGTGCGAACTTTGGATCGCGAACATCCTGCAGGGGTGGAAACGGTGGCGCAGGCGGCATGATGAGCACAGGGCCGGTGTATTTCGGTATCGGCAACCTGGATGGCCGGCCAAAGTTCGCCGCCATATCCATCTCCCACAAGGCAACGTCCATTCCGAGCACATGCTCGTAGTCGCGATTGACGACCGCCAGCGTGACCGGCCCCGACGGCGCCGGCAATGGCTGCAGGGAAGCTGGAAGCGTTTGTCGCGCATCAGGATAGATGGTGCGGGCATAGGCGATTGCAGCAACGGAGTACTGCTGGAGGACCGCCTCGTACGCTTCGAGTATCTGCGCTCGACCATAGCCGCCGGGATTCTCGAACATCGGCTTATATGCCAACACCTTCTTGCTATACAACGCATTCGCATTCCGCTGCTCAGCGGCAAACTGTTGCTGAGGATCGGTCGGCGCAGACGCCGATAGGGGCGCACACCCCGACAACACGCTGGCGACAAGCAATAACCCGACTGTCGCACGCACAGCCGACGGGCAATGACGCGACATATCGACGATCACCTGGTTGACCGACGCGAACAAAACAGTGGTTTTCTTGGATGCGCTTGTTTGCATGGCGGGGAGTCCGGAAGGCGTGGTCACTTTAGGTAGGTCCTGATGGCGACTGTGAATGCGATGCGTCGCAGTAAAAGGGAAATCGGCAAAAGGCCCTCATTGGCGTCGAACATCAATCCAGCCCACATTGCACGAAGATGCCCCGATCGACGAACGACGTCAGCAACCCCGTGCAAGTCGGACGTCCCCGGTCGCATGGGTCGCAAGCACATCGTCGATTCCACCCTGTCGTTGCGCACGCATTCGTACTGCCGCGCAGCGGATGGATGCAGCGATGCAAACGCGCCGCACACATGCATGAACGCGACAACTTCCTCGAACATTCTCGAATTGATCTCGATCGAGACCATCATGCCTGCGCCAGCTCCGCACTCCGAACCCACCTTTACCGCATACGCCCGCATGTCGTACGCGGGCAACCAGGGCGGGACCAATCCATCCAGGCTGAGGCCAATCTCACGGACACTGGCTGTCAGTGTCGTGGTGAAATTCCTGCCTAAACCGAACTCGACGTCCTGGCACGGGTTGGTATCAGGTGCGCATCTTTATGAAGCGAGAGGAACGATATGATGAATGTATACTAGTCGATCTAGTTTGACCAGAATCGCGATCAGTGAGATCGGAGCATTCGGCGCAGGTACAACGGCCGTCATGCTTGTACTTATCGATATATTTCCCGATCCTAATATTTGGGAAATGAACACGTCTCACACGCTTGGGTTTCAGATGCCGCGCCTGCAGTGAGAACCGCCCTTTGAGCGGCATGCCGCTGCCGTCCAGGTGGATGTTCGAAGCAAGCGTAAGCCCGCGACACCGAAGTTCTGCGGGTTGAGCGTCAACACACCGTCATGCATCACGATGTCAGCCGACAGGTCGATGATCGGCAAGCTCGCGGTCTTGGCGATGCGCCTCGACGTTGATCTACGCAACGTCGTCTAGTGCTTTGACCTCGGCAATTCGTGGCTCGGTGATCCAGAGCGCATCGATCATCTGAAACACCAACGGGGCCAGCGGCGTACCGATGACCTGCTCTCGGGCAAGCGCGAGTTCAAATAAAGCGGAAATATCAACACCCCGTTCCGCGGCGTTCACGATGGAGACAGCACCACCATTCGTGCGCGGCATGTAGATCAAAGAAACCAGGACGCGGTCGGCAGGCCCGGCGCTTTCCCCCCAGTCACCCAGCACAAGATCAATGGTCGGTGGATGGTCCGGCCTCCCGATCGCCCATTGGACAAAATAGACACCGACAACTGATTCGCCCTGGTGCAGTTCGCCCGTGATTCTCCTCGTCTCGTGACCACAGCACGTGCAGTTGAAAGCGGATTCATCCCCTGGGTACACGTGTATCGATTCGGCGGCTGGCATTAGGCGGAGTCCCCAATGTAGTTGAAGGTTGAAGGCGGCGCTTCCCGTGGGAATCCGGGAAAAGCGCGTTTCCAAGACCCAGCTCCGAGACAGGAGAACCGCCGAAATGAAGCCTGCCGAGAAACCGGGCCACCGATCTCAAAGCGCTCCACCCATTTTCTCTGAAGGCCATCGTTCGTGGATCGCATACGATTCGGGCGTCTGCGCCAACTGATATGCGCGCGGCCTGACGATGCGCGCGCGAGATGACGACTTCACTGCCGGGCAACGACGCGTGTTCGATCAAGAGGCACATGTCGCGCAAGCGGTCCGCTTCCAGTGCCGCCCCTCCTGCTACTCTGAATCCGCCTGCGCGAACCCGAGCGTAAGACCGAACGCATCGAGGATCGTTACCGCAGTCCTGGCCATCCGCTTCGCCATTGCCTCCGGAGTTTCGCGCACGGCGCCCTGGCGAAGCCAGTGCACCACCGTCCAGACCAATCCACCGCCCAGCACCGTCAGGCAATCCTGCTCTGCTTCCGTGCGAACGCCTTCATACGGTGGAAGGATGCGGCCGGCGACGAACGTCACCAGTTCATCAAAAAACGCCGACGTCGCTGCGTCGTTGAATACGGTCAGATAGAAGGACTGATGCGCATGCACATGCTCAAGAATCAGCGCAGTCTCCACTTCCATTGACTTGATGAAGGCGTCGTTCGGCTGGTTCAGCAGTTTGCCCTGCTCCTCGACGAATGCGAACGCGTTGTCGAGTCTCACCAGCGCCGCCCGCTGGGCGGCGGCCTGAAGATCCGGAAAGTGCTGATAGAACGTGGGGCGCGCGACGCCCGCGCGCTGCACCAATTGAGCAATGCTGAGTGTGTTCAGCGGCGCGTCGTCGAGCAGTTCGGTCACGGCGCGAACGAGCGCGTCGTAACTCCGTTGAAAGCGAGGATCGGCGGTATTAGGGCTTACATCAGGTGGCATAAAAAGCTCTGGACACGTGGTTTTGTCTATTTTACATTTGTTCAATAGATTGAGATGCGATGCGCCGACACACCCCTGAAAGGCTATTGAAATGAAATCCTCATCCCTCGTCCCCCAGCCGCCCCTGAAACCCGTCATCGGTCACCTGATGGAGGTCCTCGGGCCGTCTCCGCTTGCAAAGATGATGGATCTCGCACGCACTTACGGGCCGGTCTATTGGTTCGAGGTGTTCGGGCAAGGTTACTACGTTGTCAGCGGACAAACACTTGTGAACGAAGTGTGTGACGAAACCCGATTTCAGAAGTGTGTCCACCAGTCGCTGCTCGAACTCAGACCCGCGATCGGGGACGGGTTGTTCACGGCATTCGATGACGAACCGAACTGGGCCAAGGCGCATCGTGTGCTGATGCAGGCGTTCGGCCCGCTCAGTATCTGGTCGATGTTCGACAAGATGGTCGACATCGCCGACCAGATGTTTCTTCATTGGGAGCGGTTCGGCCCGGAGACGCCGGTCGATGTGTCCGATCACATGACTCGACTGACGCTCGACACGATTGCCCTTTGTGCGTTTGATTGTCGATTCAACAGCTTCTACCGTGAAGATCAGCATCCGTTTGTCGATGCCATGGTCAACACCCTCAGCGAGGCGGGAAAGCGCGAGCTGCGGCCAAAACTTGTGTCGAAGCTGATGGTCAATCGCAGTCGAAAGTTCGACGCGGACATCGAAGTCATGCGATCGCTCGCGACCAAAATGATCGACGACCGGCGGAAGAACCCGCACGTCAACGAAGAGTCGATGGACCTGCTGGACCGGATGCTGAACGGCATCGATCCGGTGACGGGAGAGAAGCTCGACGATGAGAACATCGTCTTTCAGATGATTACGTTTCTCATCGCCGGACATGAAACGACAAGCGGGCTCCTGTCCTTTGCCACCTATTTCCTCCTCAAGAACCCGGACATCCTGCAAAAAGCGCGGGACATGGTCGACGAGGTTGTCGGCAGCGAGACACCACGGATCGAGCATCTCGCACGGCTTCGCTACGTCGAACAAATCCTCATGGAGACGTTGCGAATCTGGCCGACAGCGCCGGGATTCGCCGTGAAACCGCTCGCTGACACCACGTTCGGCGGGAAATACGCCGTTTCTCCCGACGACATCATCATGATCCTGACGCCCATGTTGCATCGGGATGTGAGCGTCTGGGGCGAGGACGTCGAGGCGTTTCGTCCGGAGCGATTTGCCCCGGAGAATGCGGAGCAACTCCCGCCCAATTCATGGAAGCCCTTCGGCAACGGTGCACGTGCCTGTATCGGCCGGCCGTTTGCCATGCAGGAAGCCCATCTCGTTCTGATCATGCTGCTTCAGCGATTCGATTTCTCTTTCGCCGATCCGGACTACGAGCTGGACGTCGCCGAAACGCTGACGCTGAAGCCAGCCGGTTTCCGGGTGAACGTGAAACCGCGCGCCCGAGGTGCGCTTAAAGCGCCCGATACGGCCCTTCGCACCCGCTCGCACGCTCAAAGCCCCAGCGTCGCTCCGGTTCAGTCGATCCCTGCCGGCGAAGACGTGTCGAAGCTGCTCGTTCTCTTTGGGGGAAATACAGGCTCCGCCGAATCCTTTGCACGACGCATTGCAGGGGACGCGGGTCGTCACGGATTTCACGCCACGTGCGCGCCCCTCGACGACTTCGCAGGAAAACTCGACGGCTACCCTGCAATCGTGATCGTCACCGCTTCCTACGAAGGCCAGCCGCCTGACAACGCAAAATCATTCGTCCCGTACGTCGAAGCACTGAACGAGGGGGCGCTGGACGGCGTTCATTTCTCGGTTCTTGGGTGCGGCAACAAACAATGGGCACGGACGTACCAGGCGATTCCCAAGCGCGTCGATGAAGCGCTCGAGAAGGCCGGTGCTACGCGAGTGCACTTCAGAGGCGAACTCGATTCCGGCGGCGACTTCTTCGGTGAGTTTGACCGTTGGTACACCGAAATGTGGAACAGCTTTGCGATTAGCGCCGGGAAGGAAGTCTCGGTCATTCAACATGACGATGTCGCGTTGAAAGTAAGCTTCGCCGGGAGTTCCCGTGAAAAAGTGCTCAATTTAGGCGACATGGCGCATGCGTCCATCGTCGACAACAGAGAGCTGGTCGACATTAGCGTGGCTGGCAGCCGCTCCAAAAAACACATTGAATTGAAGCTTCCGGAAGCGATGACTTATCGCTCGGGAGATTACCTGGCCGTTCTGCCCCGCAACTCGAAAAACAACGTCGATCGCGTCTTGCGCCGGTTTCGCGTGAGCTGGGACACCCAGGTGGTGATCGAAGGAACGTCAAGCAATCCACGCCTTCCGCTCGGCCAGGCAATGGGTTGTGGTGAACTGTTTTCGAGCTATGTCGAACTCGCCGTTCCCGCAACGCGATCACAAGTATCCAGCCTGGCCGCTGCCACGCGTTGCCCACCCGAGAAGGTCGAGCTTGAGCGCCTGAGCGCCGACGCTTTCGAATGCGAGATCCTGGGAAAGCGGACTACCGTCATGGATCTGCTCGAACGCTTCGGATCCGTCGATCTGTCGCTCGAAAAGTTCCTCGACATGCTGCCCGCGCTGAAAGCACGCCAGTACTCGATCTCGTCTTCTCCGCTCTGGAAAGCGGACCATGTCACGCTGACGGTAGCCGTGGTCGATGCACCGGCGCTCTCCGGCAATGGTCGTCATGAAGGGGTGGCATCGTCATATCTCGCGCGACTCAACACGGGGGACAACCTGTCCGTTGCAGTCCGGCCATCGAATGCGCGCTTTCGGCCACCCGCCGAACCCGATCTTCCGATGATTCTCATCTGCGCCGGTTCCGGCATCGCCCCGTTCCGCGGCTTTCTGCAAGAGCGCGCGTTACAGAAACAGCGGGGGGAGAACGTCGGCACGTCGTTGCTCTTCTTCGGGATCGATGACCCCGATGTCGATTTTCTCTATCGCGACGAACTCGACGAATGGGCACGATGCGGCGTGGTCGAAGTGATGCCCGCTTATTCAAACCGCCCGGAGGAAGGTGCTCGCTTCGTCCAGGACAAAGTCTGGCTGGAACGCGAGAAAATCGCCGCACTGTTTGCGCAAGGCGCCACCGTCTTCGTCTGCGGAGATGGCAAGAATATGGCGCCCGCCGTCCGTGCCACGCTTGGTCGCATTTACCAGGAGACAACTGGCGAGAGCGATGACAGCGCCAGTGCGTGGATCGACACGATGGAGCGGGAGCATGGCAGATATGTTGCCGACGTGTTTGCATGACGGTGACGGGATTCACGCCGCTTCCGGTTGCGTCAGAAATTTGACCCGACCCGCCACCGCTTTCCGGAACGGATGCGGCTAGTTCTTCGATCCCGGCCTGCGCCCTGTTTTCCTTGCGTCCTTCAATCTGGTTCCTGTCGAGTTCTGACCGGAACCAGATGGGCGATTTCTCCGCTCGTTTCCAAACGGCGTCGCGATGACCGGAAAGGTGGCATGCGGACATGGTTCTCGGTCGCACAGAACTTCGCCTGTCGGTTCGCGAAGCGATTCTGAATTCCATATATCCCGCTCGACTCTCGGGTTCATCGTTGCCGTCAACGGCAACGAGAATTCCGGTTCACGGCTCGTCTTGCAACTCAGGGGTTGATCACACGCCGCCTCACCGCGTCGGATCGACCTCGTGTCTTTCAATTGCGGGACGCCTCGGAAAGCGACGGGTTAACCACGATCGACCACTGATGAACACCATGTTAACTTCATCGGCCATATGACTTGGTCATTTGATCCACTTCGGTACGAACATGCCTCTCCACTGGAAACCAAGCGAATCGCTTCATGCATGCCGTCGCCGGATACGTGTCATGGATCACCCCGATATCGCGACGAACGCGGAGCGAATGCGCGTTTATTCGTCGTAGGCCATCCCATCATCACCAACGAGACGACCCATGAAGATTGACCTGACAAATCGCGTTGCGATCGTGACCGGCGCAGGTGCCGGTCTCGGGCGCGAGCATGCGCTGTTGCTTGCCCGGCTGGGGGCAAAGGTCGTGGTCAACGATCTGGGCAGCGACGTGAACGGCAGAGGCGGCTCGGCCACGGCCGCCCAGCAAGTCGTCGACGAAATCGTCGCTGCAGGCGGCGAGGCGGTCGCGAACAGCGCGTCGGTGACCGATGCCGGACAGGTTCAGCACATGGTCGACCAGACGCTGTCGCGTTGGGGCCACGTCGATATTCTCGTGAACAACGCCGGCATCCTGCGCGACAAGAGCTTCAGCAAGATGACGCTCGACGACTTTCGCGCGGTGATCGAAGTCCACCTGATGGGTGTGGTCAACTGCACCAAGGCCGTGTGGGAACCCATGCGGGAGCGACGGTACGGCCGCATCGTGATGACGACCTCGTCGTCGGGCCTGTACGGCAATTTCGGGCAATCGAACTACGGCGCCGCGAAGATGGCGCTGGTCGGCCTGATGCAGACACTGGCCATCGAAGGCGAACGATACGACATTCGCGTGAATTGCCTGGCGCCAACGGCCGGTACGCGCATGCTCGAAGGCCTGATGTCGGCGGACATCCTCGATACGCTGTCGCCCGCCTCCGTCAGCCCCGCCGTCGCAGTGCTTGCCGGTGAAGCGGCTCCCACCCGGATGGTCCTGTGCGCCGGCGCGGGGAGTTTCGAGGCCGCGCATATCACCCTGACGCCCGGCATCCATCTCGGGACCGACGACCAGGTTGTTCACCAGCTCGCCCGACGGCTCGACGAGGTGGCAAGCCGCAACGGCGAGACGGTTCCTTCATCCGGTGCCGCCCAGGGCGAGCTCGAACTCACAAAGGCCCGCATCGCCTCTACGTACGCGAAGGAGCATTCCGATGCATGACGAGTCCGGGACGGCGGCACGCAAACCTGACCGCGATCCGGGCCACACGGCTGACGGACGTCGTCATGCAAGCAGCCGGCGTGCGCTATCCCGGCTGGCAACCCTCGTCGACAAGGAGCTGGGCGTATCCGAATGGCTCTCCATTGATCAGCCTTCGATCGATGAATTAGACAACTTCACCCGTGACCGGCAATCGGTTTATGTGGATGAGGACCTTGCACGCGCAACACCGTCCGGCGAAGCGATCGCTCACGGGTTTCTCGCGCTTTCGATGCTTTACGAGTGGGCTTCCAATGCCCTCCCCGAGGTCGAAAGGCAGCAGAACTCGATCCATGGCGAATTGAGCAGCGTGCGCTTCATTACGCCGGTTCGCCGCGGCGAACGCGTTCGCGGGCGCTTCACATTGAAGCAGGTCACGGTGCGAAGCACCACGAGCATCCAGTTGACCGTTGGCGCAACGGTGGAAATCGAGAACCATCACAAGCCAGCCATCGTGGCGGAGTGGACGATGCCGATCAACGCATGATGTCCCTCGCCTTTTCCCGGCTCGATCGATTTGAAACAATAATTTTGCACTCCATAATTTATTGAAGCAATTCGAAACCTTGCCAAGACTCCCGATACTCACGCACTCGATTCCATGACTAGCGAACTCACCCTCTCCCGTCGCGACGTGGAGTTCATTCTTTTCGACTGGCTGCAGGTCGAATCCCTTACCCGTCGGCAACGATTTGCCGGGCAGGACCGATTCGACTACACATCCGTGCTGGATGTGTACGAATCGCTGGCCACGGATCTCTTCAAGCCGCATAACAAGAAAAACGACAGCAACGAACCCGCATTCGACGGAGAACGCGTCACCATCAACCCGGAAGTGGGTGTCGCATTGCGTGCATTTTCGGCCGCCGGCTTGATCAGCGCCTCGTTCCCCAACGAGTGGAACGGCATGAGCCTGCCGAGCACCGTGGAGCGGGCCGGCATGGCGTATTTGCTGGCAGCCAATCCGGGAACCGCAGGCTACGCCTTTCTCACGATCGCCAACGCCAATCTGCTGATGGCCCACGGCGAGCGGGACCGGGTCGAGCACTACGTCAAGGCCATGGCGGAAGGGCGATGTTTTGGCACGATGTGCCTGTCGGAGCCGCAGGCCGGGTCAAGTCTTGCAGATATCCGCACGCGCGCGGTTCCGGGCAAAGACGGCCGCTACCGCCTGTTCGGCAACAAGATGTGGATCTCCGGTGGCGATCACGAGATTTCCGAGAACATTGTCCACCTGGTATTGGCCAAGATTCCCGATGAAAACGGGCAGCTTCCTCCGGGCGTTCAAGGGATATCGCTCTTCACCGTACCGCGCAAGCTGATCGGCGCCGACGGACGGCCCGGCGAGCGAAACGATGTCGTACTCGCCGGCGTCAATCACAAGATGGGGTACCGCGGGACGGTCAATTGCCTGCTGAACTTTGGTGAGGGTCGCTACCGTCCGGGAGGCGAAGCGGGCGCAATCGGCGAGATCGTCGGCGAGCCAGGCAAAGGGCTGGCCTACATGTTCCACATGATGAACGAGGCGCGTATTTCGGTCGGCCTCAGCGCCGCCGCGATCGGCTATACGGGCTACCTTCACTCGCTGGACTATGCGAAGACGCGCCTGCAGGGTCGGACACGCAGCGACCGATCGCCCGCATCCGCACAGGTCCCCATCATTCGTCATGCCGATGTCCGGCGCATGCTCCTCGCGCAAAAGGCGTATGTATCCGGTGCACTCGCGTTGTGTCTGTATGCGTCCCGACTGAGCGACGATATCCATTCGCAAGAAGACGCCAACGACCGCGCAGAAGCGCATGGTCTGCTTGACCTGCTCACCCCCGTCGTCAAGAGCTGGTCGTCCCAATGGGGTCTCGTCGCCAACGATCTCGCCATTCAGGTTCATGGCGGCTACGGTTACACGCGCGAATACAACGTCGAGCAGTTCTATCGCGACAATCGGCTCAACCCGATCCACGAAGGCACCTTCGGTATCCAGGCGCTCGATCTGCTGGGTCGAAAGACGCGTGCAAACGACGGCGCCGCCATGAAAGCGCTCGACCGGAAAATCGCCGCAACGGTATCCAGGGCTCGGTCGATCCGTCCGCTCCAGGACCATGCCGTCACGCTCGAACGCGCGTGGGAGCGCATCCGCCTCGTCACCGACGAGCTGCACCGGCTCGACGACCCGGAGGTCCAGCTGGCGAATGCGGCTGCCTACCTCGAAGCATTTGGCCATGTCGTCGTCGGCTGGCTTTGGCTCGACCAGGCGATCGTGGCCCACACGCTCGAGAACGGCCCGACCGGAAGCGACTTCCATCGCGGCAAGCTCGCAGCGTGCGACTACTTCTTCGGGTGGGAGATGCCCAAGGTGGCCGCATGGCTCGCCGTGCTCAATCCAGTGGAAACAACCCCTCTGACAATGCCGGAGCATTGGTTCTGACCCATCTGCGCCGCGTCCACTTCTTCGCTTTCGTTCAATTTATGAGGATGTCATATGATTGATGCTGTCATCGTTTCCACCGCGCGCACGCCGATCGGCAAGGCATATCGTGGCGCATTCAACCTCACGCACTCGCCCACCCTGCTCGGTCACGCGATCAGGCACGCTGTACTGCGCGCGGGCATCGAACCGGATCGCATCGAGGACGCCGTGATCGGCTCGGTACTCAACGCGGGAACCGCCGGCAACAATATCGCCCGACAAGGTGTGCTGGCGGCCGGGCTGCCTGCTTCAGTCGGCGCGCAAACGCTTGACCGGCAATGTGCATCGGGCCTGATGGCGATCGCCACGGCCGCCAAACAGATCATGTGCGACGGGATGCAGGTCGTGGTCGCAGGCGGCCAGGAAAACATCTCGGCGGTACAGACACGCTACTTCGAGTGGACGCGCGCCGACCAGGATCCCAACGTGCTGGCCGTGCAACCCGCCGCATACATGCCGATGCTCGAAACCGCCGAGTTCGTTTCCCGCAAGTACGGAATCGCCCGGGACGTGCAGGATCAGTACGCGCTCGACTCCCAGCTTCGCACTGCCGCGGCACAAGCGGCAGGCCGCTTCTCGAACGAAATCGTCCCGATCACGACACAAATGCTGGTCGTCGACAAAGCGACCGGCGAAACGTCGCGGAAGGAAGTCACGCTCACGCAGGATGAGGGGAATCGTCCCGGCACGACGCTCGAATCGCTTGCCGCTCTCGCACCGGTGGTAGACGGTGGCGTCGTGACCGCCGGGAACGCAAGCCAGCTTTCGGACGGCGCAAGCGCCTGCGTTCTGATGAACGGCAAGACCGCCGAACAGATCGGCGCAACGCCCCTCGGCATCTATCGCGGCATGACCGTCGTCGGCAATGCGCCCGAGGAGATGGGCATCGGTCCCATCTACGCGATCCCCAAACTCCTGAAGCTTCATGGCCTGACAGTCGACGACATCGGACTGTGGGAGCTCAACGAGGCATTTGCATGCCAGGTGCTGTACTGCCGCGACAAGCTGGGAATCGATCCGGCCCGATACAACGTCAACGGCGGCAGCATTTCGATCGGCCATCCGTACGGGATGACGGGCGCCCGTCTGGTCGGACACGCACTGATCGAAGGTAAACGACGCGGCGCGCGCTACGTCGTCGTATCGATGTGCGTGGGAGGCGGAATGGGCGCAGCCGGCTTGTTCGAAGTTGTCTGACGGAAAGCGCCTTCACCCGCAAAAACGAATGGGGCGGCAGCCCCGTTCATGCGGGTCTTGCATACCTTTCCGGGGATGCTTGCCGAACACGAGCCGCGTGGCGAGCCGTTCG
This sequence comes from Burkholderia sp. Se-20378, assembly GCF_017104665.1. NCBI lineage: Bacteria > Pseudomonadati > Pseudomonadota > Betaproteobacteria > Burkholderiales > Burkholderiaceae > Burkholderia > Burkholderia sp. Se-20378. The sequence goes on from NZ_JAAGPG010000001.1 coordinate 40,058, forward strand.
TGCCTCGGTTGACAGGTTTCGCTCTTGAACCGGCACGCTGGTGTGTCGGCCCATGTGTCGCGACACACCGGCTCACGCGGCGAAATCTTTTGGCGGAAGTGCCGCGCCAAATCCCGGCCAGCCTCCCCACCTCGATTGCCGCTGTATTTTCGCATCACTCCCTTACCGTCGTTTGATGAGGGCTGAAGACGTGGTAGCGGGTGCGTCCTCCCTGATGTCCGAGGAATACGCCTGCCGGAAAGAAGCGCCGGGAATGAATGCAGCTGCTGTCGCTGACCTTGTGTCGCAAGCGCGCCTGACGCACCATCGCGCCCGGCGCCGGCGCGAGACGGACTTTTTCCGTCATGCCATTCGCGCGCCGGTTCGGAGACTGGCGATGCGGACCGCTCGACCTTCCCGCATCGCCTCCGTCGATCACGTCAATGGTTCGGCGCCCGCAACTCGCGCCGAAGGATCTTCCCGACGTTGCTCTTTGGCAGGCTGTCGCGAAACTCGATGCTTTTCGGGCGCTTGTAACCCGTGAGCTGACCTTTACAAAACGCCATCAGGTCTTCGAACGTCAGCTCTGGATCTTTCCTGACCACGAACAGCTTGACGGCCTCTCCGGAATGCTCGTCGGGTACGCCGATGGCCGCGACCTCGAATACGCCAGGGTGGTTGGCAACGACCTCCTCGATCTCGTTCGGGTAGACGTTGAATCCGGACACGAGGATCATGTCCTTCTTGCGGTCGACGATTCGCACGAATCCATCCTCGGAGATCGACGCAATGTCACCCGACCTGAAGAAGCCGTCCGCGGTCATCACCTTCGCGGTCTCGTCCGGTCGCTGCCAGTAGCCCGCCATCACCTGCGGACCGCGAATGCACAGCTCTCCGGCTGCGCCGGGCGGCAACTCCTTGCCGTCGTCGTCCCGGATCGACACTTCGGTGGAGGGCAACGGCAGGCCAATCGTGCCGTTGAACTCACCACCGGCCACGGGATTGATCGCGACGCAGGGTGATGTCTCGGACAGCCCGTATCCGTCGATGATCGGCGCGCCGGTCATCTCCTTCCAGCGCTTTGCGACGACTTCTTGCGTGGCCATCCCACCGCCGTTGGCCAGCAGCAGATTGGAGAAATCGAAGCGCGAGAATTCGGGATGATGGAGCATCGCGTTGAAAAGCGTGTTGACGCCCGGAAAGCTCGTGACCTTGTATCCGGCGAGCGACTGGATCATCCCGCCGATGTCCCGCGGATTCGGTACCAGTACGCAAAGCCCACCCGTGTGCATCGTCAACAGGCAGCAAACGTTGAGCGCAAAGATGTGATAGATCGGAAGTGCCGCCACCGTGATGAACTGCGTCACGTCGGGGCGCCAGTCGCGAGCGGGTTTGAGCCAAACGTCCGTCTGCAATACATTCGCGACGATGTTCCGGTGCAACAGCGTCGCGCCTTTCGACACACCGGTTGTCCCGCCCGTATATTGGAGAAAAGCGACATCGTCCGGCGACGGGGAAGCTGGTACGAAATTGGCCCGACGTCCCTCCTCGATCGCGTCGTCGAATGTCGCATGCGGGCTCGGCTTCCGTTCCGCGGCGGAAGCGTTGCCCTGCGCGGCAACCAGAACATGCTTCACCTGCGTGTGCGCAATGATTGCATCCAGCGTCGCAGTGCAGCCGTCGAGAATGACGATCGCCTCCGCGCCACTGTCATTCAGCTGATGCTGCAGCTCGCGGGGCGTATAGAGCGGGTTGACGTTGACGACAACGTAGCCGGCGCGCAGGGCGGCACAAATCGAGATCGGGTAATGCAACACATTCGGCATCATGATGGCGACGCGCGCACCACGCTCGAGCCCCCGTGATTGCAGCCACGCGGCCAGCGATCGAGACAGCTCGTCGAGCTCACCATAGGTGATCTGCTTTCCCTCACACGCAAACGCCGGATTCGCGTGAAACTTGCGGAAGCTTTGTTCAATCAGCGCACTGATGTTTCGATACGCGCTGCAATCAATCTCTGCCGGAACTTCCGGCGGATAGGCATCAAGCCAGATCTTTTCCATACCCAATCTCCTCTGTCCCGTTTGAATAATTGCGCGACGCAAATCGCCTCGTCACGCGCGTGAACAAGCCGGGGCGCCTCGAACCACGCGAGCGTCATCCCGCTTCGCAACGATATGGCTGCGTGGTCGACCGACAGTCGGCGGCGCCGTGGATCACGTTGTCGGCCTGCAGTTGACGGGCGACGGCCACTATCCTGTTTGTTTCGCCTCCATCGCACCCTGCTTGGCAGGCAGACTCATGCCCCCGAAACCCGACTTCCGAGTCAGGGGGCTACGCCAAAATTGGTCAATTGATATGGTCATTTGACCACACAGGGAAACTTGCGGCAACTTGGTAGTTGCACGAGGCTGCGACGCGGGATCTGTCGATGCCATACTCGAACCGAAACACGGGCCATCGATGTTGAAGTTCGTCGATATTGCTCGTGGCTTCCGCCAAAACGCGCATCGTGCCCGTTTGTTCCGCCAATGCAGGACGACACCCGTGACGCTTAGAAGCGGTGACGCAGGCCGACCGTTGCCGCAGTCTGGCTGACCTTCGAGCTCGGGAACGCGTTGATGTCGCCGTTGTAGATCGATGCCCCCAAACCGGCGCCCTTCGTACCACGCTGGTACACCATCTGAGCATAGACGTCCGTACGCTTCGACAGGAAGTAGTCGGCTTGCACGCCGAACTGATTCCAGTGCGTGCTGCTGCTGATTTGGCTTCATACGCCTCGTGCCTGATCGCCCGGCCGCCCATGGCAATGTCCTGGCCTGCGCCCGCCACCGTCTCGCAGCCGGCGAGCACGGCAGTGTCGGCAACAAGAGGAGCCCCGGCTCCCTCACTCCGCATGCCCGGCTTCGGCACCAGCGGGCGCCGAAGCCGAAGAAGCCGCCGGCAGCGCGTTCATGTACGCCGGCGCCGCCTTCGTCTTCTGCCTGACGCCCGGCGGTGGCGCCGTCGGGTGCCGCTCCATGTCGGCCAGCATCTGCCCGCACGGTAACGGGCGATTGCGGCCCGGCTGCAGCAACGCGAGCAGGCTGGCGAGCGGATTCAGCAAGCCCAGCCCGATCGCTGCCCCGCCACGCGCGATCAGTGCCCCAGGCTTGACGCCGACGTGCGGTTGCTTGAAGGATCCGGTGACATACAGCGGCGAGCGTAGAGAGATGATCCGGAAGCCCTTGGTATGAGGATGGACCGTCAGGTTCATGGTCTCGTCCCGCAGGTTCACGTTACCGTCGATCCCGATCACCGCATCCTCGGTGTCGAGCGCGAATACGCGCGAGTCGAGCACGCCATTGGTGACCACGAAATCGGCCACGCCGCAATTGATCTTGACGTCGCGTGTGCCGAACAATTTCTCGTACACCACGTTTGCAACGTTCAGCCCGGCGGCTTCCATCAGCAACAGGCTCACCGTGCCGTCGGTCACCAATGTCTTCACTTCCCCATTGGAAGTCGCGGCGAGTGCGGCCGGCGAATTGCCGGTGGCCGAAAACGCGGCATCGCCGTTGACCTCGCCGAGCGCCGTTTGCATCACCGGGAACGTCGGGAACAGTTGCTTGAGTTTCAGATGTCGCGCCTGCAGCGTGAACCGTCCTTTGAGCGGCACGCCGCTACCGTTCAGGTGAATGTTCGAGTCAAGCGTACCGCCCGCGACACCGAAGTTCAGCGGGTTGAGCGTCAGCACACCGTCATGCATCACGACGTGGGTAGACAGGTCGGTGATCGGCAAGCTCGCGGTCTTGACGATGCGCCGCCCGGTGAATCGAACGTCGGCATCGATCTTCTTCCAGCGGTCCGTGCGAAATGCCTCGACCGGCAACGCCTTGTTCGCGGGCTGCGCGACCGCGACGCCCCGCCGCGCCTTGCTGGCATTCGTGTCGGCGCCGATGAGCGGCGCAAGATCGGAAAACTGCAGCAGCCTGGACTCCAGCGCGCCGGACAGGAGCGGCCTCGGTTCGCGCGAAACGTACACCAACGTGCCATTGATATCGCTGCCACCGACGCGTCCCGTGAAGTTCTCGTACTTGAAGACGTTGCCGGACGCCCGGAACTGGCCAACCAGTCGGCCGTCGGTCGCATAAGGAGAAGTTTCGGGCAGCGTGATGCCCGTGACGTCATACAGCTTGGCCATGCTGGTGCCCGCAAGCCACAGCCGGAGATCGACCGCAGCCAGGTGAGCGGGGTCCGTCAGCGTGCCAACGAGCGCCAGGTGCGTATCGCCAAAGCGCAAATCGGCCTGAACCGGAAACGGGCGTTGCGCACCCTGCACGTCCAGCAAGTTGCCGACCTTGCCCGTGCCGGCGACCTTGCCGTTCTTGTAGGTCCCCTTGACGGTCCAGCCAATCGTGTAAGTGCCGACGCCGGTAGATGCCGCGGGCGCTGCGCCCGCCGATGCACGCGTTGTCGCCGAGGCCGCTGCGCCCGGTGCTGCAGCAGCGGGGGCGTTCGATACCGCCGCCGGGCCTGATGCAGCCGGGGCGATTGCAGTGCTCGAGGTCGTCGCTGCCGCATGCGAAGCAGCAGCCAAGGCTTGCGAAGCCGCTGCCGATGCGCGTGACGCCGCTTCAACACCCGACGCAGCCGCCACCGGTTGCGCCGAACCCGCGTGCGCCTGGGCCGCGAGCTTCTTTTGACCTGCCGGCCCGACGGCCTGTGCCGATTCGCGGTGCGCCAACGCCTCCTGCTGCTTCATCACCGCGCCGAACGGAATCGGTTGGCCAAGCGTATCGACCACGGCGCTCAGATCGAATTGCTTCTGCTGGTCGTAGTAGCCGAGCTTGCCGTGGGCAAACGCGATCTCATGCAGGTCGAGCGTCCATCGGCCCGATTGCGCGGACTGCTTCAGCTTGAACGTCCAGTTGGCTCGGCCGTCCTTCAGGCGTTCGAGATCGACGGACGGATTGACCAGGTCGATGGCCGGAATCACGATGCGGCGTGCCATCAGCGGCAGCGCCTCGACTTCGAAGCTGATCGCGTCCAGCGTGACGAAATCCTTCGTGCGCGCCCAATCGGGGTTGGCGATCGTGACATTGCGAGCGACGAGTCGTGGCCATGGCACCCACGCGCGCCAGCCCCGCTCGCTCACGGGCCGACGCCACCCGACCTGCAGATCGCCATTGATGGCGAACTGCCGTCCGATCGCGTCCGACACCTTGTCGTCGATCCAGGGCCGGGCTCGATTCCAGTCGAACGTCACGATGACGATCACCAGCGCGGCAAGCGCCAGCGTGACGATCACGGCAAGCCACGCGGCCGCCTTGCCGACGGTGTGGCCGATGTGCATGGCTCACTCCCTGAGTTTGCTGCACGATATCCAGCAATTCGTGTTCCTGAATACGTTTTGAACGGAGATGTCTGATGGTATCGACCCGGTGCATGGCGACGACGCAGCCGGCTCGCGCTACTTCGTCAAGCAGGATGTGCTGCAGCGTGACGAGGCGCGCGATACCCGGCAGCTTGGCCGCCCGCCGTCGATGCTCGGCCCGGAACAAACACGATGGTGGAAAGCCGCGATGAAGGGCTCGCCGGCAACCTGGAAGGTATGGGGTAACGAAGTGATGCTGAACCGTCCGTGGCTCCTGATGCCAGGTGCACCCAAGACACCGGCGGCTCGCCTCGTGGTCGATTGCGACGCATGGGACGGCTATCCCGCGCACAAGCACGAACTGCTCGCTTACTTGACGGCGCACGGGATCCACAACGTCGTCGCGATCACCGGAGACCTGCATGCATTTCAGTGCGGCATCGTGCGGGACGATCCCGATCCCGCGACGGGGGTGCCGGTCATCGTCGATTTCGTCTGCGCCGGCATCAGCAGCATGTCCTTCTATTCCTACCTGAAAGCCGCATGGGACGGTACACCGCTCACGTCGATCGCGGCCACGCCTGCCAGACTCGACAGCTTCCTGACGGCGAACAACCCCGATCTGTGCCACGCCGACCACGACGCGCAGGGTTATGCGTCGGCCACCGTCACACCGGAATACTTTTCCGTCACGTTCAACAAGGTGAAGCCGTTGAACCCGGACGGAGCCGCGCCCGCGGATGCGCTGCTTGGCCGCACGCGATTGACCGTACCCAGGGATTCAGTCGAGGTACGCGTCGAACACCTCTAGATTCCGACGCGGCGCATCAGTGGAAATGTCCGCCGAAAAGCCCGAGCAATCCGATGACGATCAGGTAGATTGCGACGATGTAGTTCAGCAGGCGAGGTACCACCAGAATGAGAATGCCGGCGATCAGCGAGACCAATGGGCTCAAGTTCGTGAATGTGTGCATGGCGTTGCCCTCTTGACAATGGATCGCGAAATCGCTGGTGGAGCACCTCTCCCGAAACACCGGAAACGATGTCGCCTGAACGTGCATTTGCCGCCCGTCGACATCCGGTTGCCCGGCCGAGACAAGCGCGTGACCCGAAGCATGCCGACGACGGAACGACAGGCACCCGGCGAACGCGCTGCCCGCCGCCGCGAACCGTACTGCATCAACGTGCGCTTCGTAGCTGCACGCGATTCTCCACACATGCGGAAGATCCTGTACCGAAGCAGGTGATGTGAACGACGGACATTCGTCGTGCAGCGTTCATTTGAAGATCGGAGCGATATTCGTTCCCGCCCCGACGCGCGCAGCGTCGGTTCCTCGAATGAGTAGCCTGCGCAATACGGAACGAACGGCCGGCAAACACCGAAAAGATGCAACGCGCGATCCGCTGTGCGAACACTTCCACGCCTTCAATCAACGGCGCTCGCGCATCCCACAGCGCTTCGTCGTACAGAAGCCGCAACCCGCCGCGACACCGGGACAGAATTGACAAGCGCTTGAAAAAGCGTCCGCGGATCGCGTGCCGGTCGTTGCGCGGTCGCGCTGCCGCCCGTCACGATTCCCGCGAGTGGTCGGCCCGCTTGCGATCGCGGCCGTCGTCCTGTTTGTCGTCCCGGGCGGCCACCCGCTTCGCCAAGTCGAGGTAGGTCTGAGCCATCGCGCGCAGTTCTTCTTCCGACGCGTCCTCGATCCCGATCAGCCGGTCGCTTGCCGCGTGCGTGACGGCGACGAGTTCGTCGAGCTTCAGGTGCATCGCGACACTGTCGCGATTCTGGTTGCGCTGCAGCAGAAACACCATCAGGAAGGTGATGATCGTCGTCCCGGTGTTGATGACAAGCTGCCATGCATCCGAGTAGTGGAACAACGGCCCGGTAACGAGCCACAGCACCGTCAGGGCCACCGCACTGCCGAACGCGATCGGCGAACCGGCCCACACGGTTACGTGCGACGCAAACCGTTCGAACGCGCGCGTGACGGGATGCCTGACCGTGACCGCCCGTGGATCGGCCGAGGTCCGGTCGTGCGTGCCAGATCCGGCGCGGGATGGATGGTTCGCTTTATGCATGGGCGCCTCGCGGAGAAGGATGTCGATCTTGGCGCACGCAATGGCACGGGGGCAGCCCCGTACGCGAGCGCTTCCGACGAGCGAGCAGCTTGCATGCCCGATCCCCTGGTCCGCGCCACACCTCTTTGCAGCAGATATCAAAGCGACACCATGATCCGCTTCCAAAAATGTCTACTCCAAGCAGTACAGGTGACTTTTTTTGAAATCGCGTATCGCGCCCACCGAGCATCGCGACCATTGGCATGAGTCAAAACCGGCTTGTTCCCGATATTTGCGACGATAACGTTCCAGCCCGGCGAGTTCGAGCCCCTCATCAACGATGCGTGCTCGATTCGGTACCGGAGTGGTGCACGTCCGGCAACTTGACCGCCTCCCGCTACGGCTACTCCCGGGCCGTGTGCGCGAACCCGAATGCAAGACTTAAACCGGCAAGGTTCGTCGCCGCGGGCGTGACTATTCGATCCCGGATCACGTCTCGTCACCCCGCGCCAGGCGTGACCACAACTTTCGCATCCACGCCAGAACGACCGCGCTCCGTTCATTGACTACCCCATTCGAAAGCGACGGGTTAACCATGATCGACCGTCGAAAAACGCCATGTTAACTTCCTCGATCATACGACTTGGTCATTTGACCTGATTTGTCACGAATACGCCAGCTCACCGGAAACCCAGCGTATGGCTCCATGTCAGTCGCTTCTGGAAACGGGTGCTGGATCACCCGGAGGTCGCGACAACGCTGGAAGGAACGTGTGCGCTTCGTTAACTGGCGTAAAGGGAACGTATGGCAGAAAGCGAAGGCATATGTTGTCAAATGACTCAGTCAATCATTCAGCTTGATGTCTGGATCACCACCCAAGTCAGAACGTGACGTCGCTTCTGATCTAACCGTCCACACAACTTTGAGGCAAACATGAACGCAAATATTCAGAACATTCAGGACTCCCTCCCTACCGTCTCCAAGCAGACCAGCGCGCAAGAGATCGTGTCGCTCATGAATCAATACGGCGGAGTCCGGATCAAGAATTATCTGACCCAGGAGCAGGTCGCGAACATCAACCGCGAGGTCGATGTTCCGCTCGAGCGGCTTCGCGAAGGATCGTCGCACGAAAACGAACTGATCAAGGAATTCCACGGCACCTATACCAAGCGCCTGACGAACATGGTCACGCACAGCAGGACTTTTGGCGACGTGCTGGACGACGAACTGTTTCATGAACTCGGCGAGGTGCTCTACCGTGAAGAGTCCGGCGACTGGTGGCTTTCGACCGCGCAGGTCATCGACATCGGCCCGGGCAACACGGCACAGATGCTGCATCGCGATGTCGGCAATTTCCCGCCCCTGTGCGCGCTCGGAATCAACGGGCCTACGGTGTTCACCAACCTCATGATTGCGCTGACGCGCTTCACCGAGGAAAACGGCGCCACCCGAATCATTCCGGGGAGCCAGAGCTGGGACGAGGACTACTTCGACAGCAAGGGCACGCCCGACATGACCATTGCCGCCGAGATGGACGCCGGCGACGCGTTGCTGTTCAGCGGAAAGGTGATCCACGGCGGCGGCGCGAACGTGACGCAGAACGAACGCCGACGCGGGCTCACGATTCCGATGCAGCCGTCCTACCTGACGCCGGAGGAAGCGTATCCCTTCATCGTCGACATGGACACCGTGCGACGCCTGTCGAAACGCGTTCAGCGAATCATCGGCTTCCGCTCGCAATATCCGGCTGGCACGCCGGGCCTGTGGCAAGTCGACTACGACGATATCGCAACGCACCTCGGCCTTTAAGCCAGGAACAGAGGCCTGCGTCGGTCCGGGAGGGTTGATCCCCCCCCCCGGGATTCCGTGATGCACCTGCGCGGGCCTCGACAGCATCACCACCAGCGAGACACCCCATGAAGATCGACCTGACGAATCGCGTTGCGATCGTGACCGGTGCAAGCGCCGGTCCCGGGCGCGGGCATACGCTGTTGCTGGCCCGGCTGGGGGCAAAGGTCGTGGTCAACGACCCGGGCAGCGACGTGCGACGAATTCGGGGCGGCGGCAAGCAAACCCGAGCGCGATCCGAACAGCCACTCGGCTGACGGACAGCGCAATGCAAGCCCCCCCTCTTGCGCCATCCCGGCCATTGGCCCTCGTCGGCCAGGATCTGCGCGTATCCGATTGGCACTCCATCGACCAGCCTTCGATCAATGCATTTGCAGGCCGCACGGCTGACCACCACTCGAATGTGGGGATTGCGTGCCTTTCGGGGGATGGCCCCCAAGAATCGACTTTCTATTGCACCTCATCCAACTCAGGAGCGTGATCATGGTGAAGCGTTTATTTGTCGCAATCTCTCTCGTTGCCGGAATCCTTCTCATATTAAGCCCGGGATTCATGGTTCTCTACCATATCGAGCACTACGACTCGAGCCAATAAGCTCCACCTGGAAAGATCGAACATGCCTGCGTAGCCTTGCGACGCGGATCGTGTCGATCACGATCCGCATCGCACACTGCTCGCCCTTCGGCGGCGGCTTTCGGTCTTGAACCGGCCCGACAGTTTGCGGGTCCACGCGTCGAGGACGCGCGGGCCCGCGCGCTGCGGATGCGTTCGGCTGCGTCGATCAGTCTGCCCCTGCCATACGCGCAACGTGCGTCTGGACACGCCCGTACGCACCACGATCTCCCACGGCGAAGTCTTCAGGCGGAAGTGCACCGTCACCCGCCCCAGCCCGCCTCCCCACCTCGATCGCCCTGCATCCCTGCTCGAAGGTTGAGCGGGGATTTTCATTATGCGGATCCGATGGCGCCGCCGCACGACACGCGCCGGCGCACTGCCGCTGCCGTTGCTCATCTCCTCCCCCGCCGCGGCATACCGAGCGTGACCTCGATCCACTGCTGTGCGGGGCTAGTGGAAAACGCCAATTTCCGTACGGCCGACATTTATGGACACTAGACTTGGTCAAATGACCAATTCGCATGAAGCGACGACAGATACCCAAGTGCGCGACGCAGCGAGGCTGCATTCGCGACGCGAGGCTGGACGGTGTGTCGATCCAACGACGAGACGCGAGATTCCGGAAGCTGTATTCCCCCAAATTCCGGCATCCGAACACTTGGTCAAATGACTCAGTCAAAAGAATTGATATCGGGTCTGACGTTCCAGGAACGAATTTTTCACAAGGAGTCGAGCATGGACAGGCTGGCAAAGAAGAACGAGTGGTTCGCAAGAGCCGAAAAGGTCATCCCGGGCGGGATGTACGGTCACCAGAGCGTCAAGTATTTGACGGAAGATTTCCCGCTGTACTTTGCAAAAGCGAAAGGTACCCATCTCTGGGACGTCGATGGCAACAAGTACATCGACTACGTGTGTGGCTACGGCACGAATCTGTTCGGCTACGGCAACGAGCGGATCGAGCAGGCCGCCGCCCTCCAGTTGCAGAAGATCGACACAGCGACGGGCCCCAGCGAGGTGATGGTTCAGCTTGCCGAGGCGCTCACTCAACAGGTCAGCCACGCCGACTGGGCGATGTTCTGCAAGAACGGCTCGGACGCCACGTCGATGGCCATGGTGATCTCGCGCGCCTATCGCGAGAAGCGCAAGATTCTCGTTGCGCGCGGTACGTACCATGGGGCGTCCCCGTGGAACGTGCCCTATACGACGGGGATTACCAAGGAAGACCGGGCTCACATCGTCTACTTCGAGTACAACGATATCGAGAGCCTCAATGCCGCCGTCAAGAGCGTCGACGGTGACGTAGCGGCCATCTACGCTACGCCGTTCCGGCACGAAGTGCTCTACGACCAGTTTTTCCCGTCGATCGAATACGCGAAGGAGTGCCGTCGCCTCGCGGACGAGCAGGAAGCGCTTCTGGTCGTCGACGAGGTCCGCACGGGGCTGCGCCTGTCGCGTGATTGTTCGTGGTCGGACTGGGGCGTGCACCCGGACCTCAGTTGCTGGGGCAAGGCCATCGGCGGCGGCTATGCGATCGCTGCGGTGCTCGGTTCGGACAAGGCGCGAGAGGCCGCGACGAACGTTTTCGTCACGGGCTCCTACTGGCTCTCGGCTGTGCCGATGGCCGCGGCGATCGAAACGCTGCGCCTGGTACGAGAAACGGACTACCTCGAACATACCAAGCGGTTGGCGGACAAGCTGCGCGTCGGCATCGCGGAACAAGCCGAGCGGCATGGCTTCGAACTCAAGCAGACCGGGCCGAGCGTCATGCCGCAGATGCTTTTCGCGGGTGACGACGAGCTCGTGTCGCGCGGCCGGGCGTGGGCTTCGGAAGTCATCAAGAATGGCGCCTATCTCCACCCGTGGCACAACATGTTCTTCACGGCGAGCCACACCGACGACGACATCGCACGTACGCTCGAGGCGACCGAAGCGGCATTTGGCGCGATCAAGCAGAAGGCGATTGCAGTGAGTCGCCTGGATATCCTGGACACCGTGCAGCGTTAATGCCGGATGCGCTTGATCGGCGCGGGTGTTCCGCGCCAGATCTGGAGCGCGCTTGACAGCATTTCGGATCCAGCCGGATCCGACCAAGGCACCAGCTGAAAGGCGAATTCGGCTGGTGCTGCTTCTTCGAGAGAAGAGCCAGGATAACTATCGTTGGCAGGTCATTCAGGGGCCATGCCTCGACGATCGTCGTGGCTTCATCCAGCGTCTCGAACTCATGCAGGTTAAAGCATTCGTCGCGGATCGATCCGGCGTTGCCCGACGTCGGTGGATGGCACTTCTCGCGTGAAACCATCCAGGATCTACCGCATCCGCCAACGCGATCGAACCACGCTTCATCGGCGCCGAGTCGACCAATGCGATGTGGAAGACCGACTACGGCAGGGTGCTGATCGAGCGCATCCCGACGCGGCTGCCGGGCAAGCAGGCAGGGCAACGACAGGTTCCTGCCACATGCGATCGGTGGCGGTCGACGGCGTGCCCCCTGTTCCTCGCTGTGCAATGCGAGTCCTCTTCTGAAGTTTCGTATACCCGATTCGAAGGAGTTTTGTGATGGCAAATACCGTACCGGCGCAGGCAATATCCGTCATTGGTCTCGGCGCAATGGGAGCGGCCCTGGCCAAGGCATTGCTTGCCGCCAATCATCGCGTCACCGTCTGGAACCGCACGGCAAGCAAGTCCGCGGCGCTTGGCGAGGTTGGCGCCCAGGTCGCACACTCAGCCGCGGAGGCGATCGATGCGAGTCAGGTCGTGATCGTTTGCGTACTCGACTATGGCGCGTCCGACTCGTTGCTGCGCACGCCGGACGTCGCGGCCCGTCTCAAAGGCAAAACGATCATCCAGCTCACGACGGGCACACCGGAGGACGCGCGAGATGCTGCGGAATGGGCCAAGCAACACGGCGTGGCTTACCTGGACGGCACCATCGGCTGCTACCCCAAGGATATCGGCACGCCGGACGGTTCGATTCTGTATGCCGGCTCGCGTTCGACCTTCGAAGCCCTGCGACCTACCCTGGCGAAGCCGAGTGGACATGCGTTGTTCGTTGGAGAGCGATTCGAGAATGCCGCCATTCTCGATGGCGCAGTGGTAGGTTCGTTCTCCCTGGGGGCCGCGCTCGGGTTTCTCTACGGCTCCGACGTGTGTTACGCCGAAGGCATCTCCCTCGACACCTACTTGTCACTTGCCTTGGCGCGTCGTCCCTTCGTTGAGGATACGCTTCAGACGTGCGTACAGATGATCAAGAAAGGGAATTACTCAGGGTCGCAGGCCACCCTCGACAGCTGGGCCGCGGGTATCGGACAGCTGGTGGCGTTCAGCCAGGAAAGTGGCACGGACAGCAGCTACCCGCAAGAAGTCCTGGCGCGACTCCAGCAGGCCATCGCCAAGGGACACGGTCAACATGAGCTGGCCGCCGTGTTTGAATGTTTCAGGAAGCCGCTCGCGGACCGGGGTTAGAGACAACCCGGCCCATGTCCCGTTCCGCTCTCAACGGCCCCGTATTCACGTCGTCTGTTGACGCCAGCGGAACAGGAAACGTCAGCATCGCGATCGGACGAGCGAAGGCATTCCGGTGACCGAGCAAAGGCGAGCGCGCGCAACTCATCTCGATAGCGCGTTCTCGCTCGATCACGGCTGTGCTGGCTTCGTGTGCACGCATCGTGCGGCGACGCCCACGACGCGCCGGACCGCGCGCTTGGGCAACTGCTCGAGTTCGTGCTGAAACCTCAGCTCCGCGCCGGGTACGCTACCGAGCTCGATCGCGGCCCGTCCGGTTCGTCGAGCTCGCAAGTTGATCGCCGCGTCACTCGCAGCACGAATCGATCGCGGCCGGCTTGTCATGCCTGGATGAGAGAGAAACGGCGGTCCCGTTCCGCAGCCGAAGGGCCGCAGACCTGACACCGGAAACAGAACCTCCACCGACTGCATGCCAAATTCTCCCCACGCTGCCCGTACGAGCGCGGCGTGGGTGGCAAGATATTGCTCGCGATCAAATGACACACCCTCCACGGCGGGATAGCTCACGATTGAAGTAGCCATCTCCGTTTTCCCGCATGAAGATCCAACGGCATTCCGCTGGCCGCACGGCAATCACTGCGGATTTCGTTCCAGGCTGCCAAGGGTGTAGCGTCGATTGAGGCTCGTTGCTTTTTCCTGCGCGCGCTCCAGCGCGCAATAGGCGTAATACAGCGAGACGGACAGGTAGGACCAGGAAAGCAACGCGAAGATATAGAAGATCATGTGATCATGGTCACCCGGTATAGGGTAGAAATCATAGGTGCTCGCAATGATTTGCGTGGCGACCAGTGCCACGATCACGCTCACGGCGTTGCGCTTGTCGCCAATTCGCAGCAACTTCCTGACAACGTACACGAGATACACCGAGAACAACGACCACATCACCAGATAGAAATACGGCTTGGGCTCAACCATGAAGTCTGCCGTCCACACAACGACGGTTCCCGCCAGCGCGCCCACCACATACAAGACCTCAGTGAAAATCGATGGTTTATGTCGGTGCGTAACAGCCATCATGCCGACGATAGTGATGATAGGTACGCCGAAACCTCTGGAAAATGCATCGCAAAAAAGCGAGTTACTGAGAAATGCGTGCTCGCCAGTCAGCGCATTGAGCATCAAATTCGATGCCGAGAACGTCGTCACCAGCCACTCGAATCCGAGCAGGCCGTTGCGCCGCTTGAGAAGCTTCACGCCATAGACGAGTGAAGTCGTTATCAACGCAAGATCGGCAAGGCAATAAAAATAAAATTTGAGTTCCATGACACATTCCAATGATCGTCAAGAATTTGAGTAACCATCGCGCTTGCCAACGTCGATACCCACCCTTGCATCACCTCTCGACGCGAGAAGGCGCGACCGGCATGGATTGGTTTCGCACCGGCATGTCAGGCGGCCGGCGCCGCCCCGGGCACCCGCAGGGGCCGGGGCGCGTTCGCGCGGCAAGCTGATCGCTTCGCCTCACGCATCAAGCGATAGCTGCCTCGGAATGTCGCGACCTGAGCTGACGGATCGCCACGCTGGTCAGAAAGATCGGCACCACCAGCAACCCGACGGACAGCCAGCCGACCGCACGCAAGCCGGCCGCGCTGAACACCATGCCGGCGATCGCGGGGCCCACCGCCAGGCCAAGATTGATGGCCGACGCACAGGTCGCGGTGCTTCTTCCGCTGGCGTCCATTTGTGAAAGTGCCCCCACCATGTAAGGGGCAACCAGCGTCGCACCGGCACTGATGAGGGCAGTCGACACGAGAAACGCCCACCTGCCGCCCACGCAATACATGCCGAGGCTGCATACGATCAGCAGCGCGAGCCCAAACGCGATCGGTTTGAACAGGCCAAAACGATCGCCCAGCCAGTTGACCGCCACCCCCACCGGCAACTGGAAGGCCGCATTGACCATGAACAGCATGCCGAGTTGCTCCGCTTCAACGCCTCGGGTTGCAGCGACCTCCGCGGCGAATCCCATGAGGGCCGTCTGCGAGACGTAGATGAAGAATGCGCTGATCAGAATCCCTCGGACGTCACTGGATTTGATGGCGTCCTTCGCGACCGTTTCCTCACTTGCATTGATGGCAGGATGCATGAACGCGCCAAAAAACAGCGCCACCACGACAACGGCGAGCTGGACGGCATCCACACCGATATTGCCGATCTTCACATTCACGATCGGGACGACGTACATCGCACAGGAAAATATGATGGCCATCGCGACAGCGACTTGAGCCGCGACCTTCTCCGGGTGCTTGACGTGTGCAATCACCCCGTACGCACAAACACAGCTGACGCCCAAGGCGGCGCCGAGCACCAGTTTCGCAGCGACGAATACATAAAAATTATGCGAAAACATCGCACACGTCGACAGAACGGCAAGCGCTGCCGCAGCGAGCGCCCCCGTTCTCTTGTTCAACGTCGCCATGTGACGACCGAAAATGATGATGGAAAGCGCAAGACAGAGCAGTACCGCGGACGCAAGCCATCCAGCGGTGCTTTCTGACAGTCCGAACCGGGCCATCGATTCTTCGATGTTGAACGGAAGCAGGTAGGTGGGCGTCCAGACCACGGCCCCGGTATAAAGCAGGGCGATTTTCCGGATTCCCTTGATTTCGTAACTCACGATCGACTCCTTGACTTTTGCACGAATGCGAAATCGTGGCGAGGCATCGAATTGCCCTCTTTTTCGCATCCGCACTGACACTGTTTCGAAGACTGCTTCGTCCAACCGAAAAATCGCAATTTCAGAATTGCTCGCGCTTCACCGACCTGTTGCATTCCGTCGATCGACTACGATGCCGTCAGGTGATGGAGTCGCCCGATTTCCGCGTGAAAGCCGGGCCCGGACTCCCCCATCCCGACCGTTAATCGAAGTGCCCGACCTCGAGGAAATCCTTCATTTTCAGCAGGTCATTCGGATCCGACATTTGACCGTTACGCTCGACGAAGCCGGCAAAAGTCGTGCCGTACGTCCAGCCGAGCAGGCGCTGCAGTTCTTCCGGATAGCGCTTCACGCGTTCGATCGGCAGCGTGAGGTACTGGTTTTCTTCCTGCCGGAGGATGGCCAGGTCATACGACATCGTCAGGCCGGTGCGCGGTGCATCGCTGGTGTTCTTTCCGCCCCCGTGATAGGTGGAGCCGATGAAGAACAGCGCATCGCCGGCGGACATTTCCGCGGAAATGGCTTCCTCCTGCTTGGGGCTACGCTCGTCGTCCCACTTGTGGCTACCCGGGATGACAAGCGTGGCGCCGTTTGCCGCCGTAAAGTCGGATACCGCCACCATGACCTGGAACCGGGCCTCGCGCCCATAGTTCGGGTGCCGCCAAAGCCATACGGAATCGTCACGATGCAACGGCTGAAGGCCTTGACCCGGCAGGATCTGAATGGCTTGCGTCACGCCCACCTGAATATCGGGAGCGATGTCGACCTGGTTTTCGCCACTCCAGATCTTGATCGGCGTCTGCAGGATGTTGCGCGCCGCGCCCAGATAGAGCGGATGCAACGCAACCTCGGCCATCCAGTCGGTACGCGCAAAGAGGCGCGAGACCCGACGCGTCTGTGTACCGGCGAAGTAATCGTCTACTCCGTTCGGAGCGGACTGGAGCGTGTCAAAGAGCGATCGCTGGATCTGCGCGAGCAAGTCGGAACCGAGAAAGTTCTTGACGATCGCTCCACCATCCTGGCGAACTGCGTTCGCCAGTTCTTCAGGAGTGCTATCGCTTGAAAGGCGTTGCAACGACATGGTGCTTCCTCCAACAGGTGTCAATGATTGAAAAGTGCCGCGTATCCTCGGTCACCACTGCCTTCTGCAATGGATGCCAGGATTCGCTCGCGTAGCGCCTTAAGAATTCGCGGCGGCTGCCCGATATCTTCCTGCGCCTGCTGAAACAGTCCGGTGGCCCGCGCGTAGATATCCAGATCTGCGCCTCGTGGTTGATAGTCTGAAGCCGCCACGGATTCGAACAGGCCCTCGATGAAGTGGGTCTGACCGGCGATATAAGTTGGGATCAGGTCGCGAATCTCGTCGATCGAAATGCCTGAATTCACCACGAATCTGAGACCTTCCAGGAAGGCCGCGCCAGCACCGAAAACGAAGGTGCCCGTCAACCCGGCATCGAGCACGTTCGGCACATCGGGTCTGGCACTGACGTAGGTCGATTGCGGCGCGATCTTTCGAAGCAGAGGCTCAACCTCGCTCCAGATCTTCTCGTCGCCACCCAAAAGGATGACGGCGCTCTCACGGCCGATATCGGGCGGGAAGCACTGGATTGTTCCGCTGATGAATTTTGCGCCGGCACCCGTCACGATTTGATCCAGTACCTGGACCTCGGATGGGCGCCCCGTTGCCAGATTGACCACCGTCTTCCCTTTCAGCCGCTCGCCCAGCGCCTCGAAGTCCGCCGCGAGGTCAATCGGTGTCGCCGTCACGACGACGATGACGTCTGCCTGATCGCAGGCTGCCGTGGCGCTATCGGCAACGCGTGCGCCCAGTTCATGCACGCGCTGCGCCTTCTCCGCTTTTCTGTTCCAGACGACGACCTTCTCGCCATCCGCAATCAGGGAGGCGGCAATTGCAGACCCCATCGCCCCCAGGCCCAAGACAGCAATCAAATTGCTCATTCGCATTCCCTATCGTTGTCGTTGACCACACCATCAAGAGAGATTCATCGTTCAAGTCAGCAAACAAGATCGCACGACTTGGTCATATGACCATAAAGCAACGCCCATGCCAACGCGATTCAAGTGATCATCCTTCCCTGTATTGCGGCCGACGCGCCCGGTGGCAAAACACATGCCCCGGAGCGGGGATTTCGCTGCACCAAGAGAAACCCAAAGTCACGTCAGCGGTGCAGACAAGTTGACTTGATCAAATGACCACGTATCCACAGGCACGAATCTTATGCCTCGACAGGACATTTGGAATACGGAGTTTCCATTAGCCACCTCGTGAAGGCGCCGTACAAGCCAACGCAGTTGCGCCCATTCCGCGCGACGCGTGGCTGCCCTTTTCGCCGACGCACGTCGGTCACCGCATTTGCGTATCTCCCGAGACAGCAGCATCGAAACCGGAACGCAAACGCCGCCGGACAAACGGAGCACCGCTTGATCAGCCGGGCCGATGCTCAATGAATGAGTGCGCCCCGAGTTCCCGAAGCAGGCTGCCGAGTCGCGTCGGCTTCGTGATGTTTGCCGGGCGTCGCGATGCACCGATGCGGCGATCACGCGCAACACGTCCCTGCGAACGACTTTTCCCGCGCCGCCATGGCGGCACAACATCCGTGCAGGACAACGCCTTGCATTGCTTGCGAAATGCCGTCCATCGTCATGCTAATATCCGAGGATTCGACTACCCTGCACGGGTAGCACCTTTGGACGAAGACATAAAACGGAGCTCTGGCCAATGCAGAGAGTACGGGCTGAAGTCCGCCGCCAGGACCTCGTAGCGGCGACTGTCGCAGTGATTGCAGAGCACGGCGTGAAGGGTGCCACGACCCGCCGCATCGCCGAGGCCGCAGGGTGCCCACTGGCTTCCCTGCACTACGTCTTTCACTCAAAGGACGAGCTGTTATTCGCGGTCTACGAGTCCTTGATCGACTTGATCCGCTCGGATAGCCCGGAGGCGCCGGAGCACGGCACCCTGTCGGAACTGGCGGAGTTCAACCTGCGCTCCGTGATGGCCTGGTTCGAAGCAAACCCGGCATACGCAAAGACTCAATCCGAGTTGTATACGTGGGCGCTCCGGCATCAGCCCGACATGGCCATTGGCGCCCTTCGCATATCCCAGGAAGGTGCCCGCGCCATGCTGGCCTCCGCCGAGCCCCGTGCAGATGCCAAGGCGCTGGATGCCATCGCGCGGCTGAGCATCGCCCTGGTCGACGGACTGCTTTTCTCGTGGTTTGCCCAGGAAGACTCGAAGCGTCTGGCCACCGATGTCGACCACGCCAGCAAGATGCTGGCCGCCTATGCGACGACGCTTCAGGACGCTCGCCCTGCCGCCAAGACCCCTCGCAAGTCGGTACGGAAGCAATAAGCCCCTGCCACCTGCCCCGAGGCACCGGCTCCCCGGTGTCCTCGCGGCGGCAGCGTCACGTCGCCTCTTCAAAATGACCGCACGGTGCGCGGCGCATGACATTTTCAGCGTTGTCCCGTGCGCCGCCCTACTCGCCAGCGCTGCTCGAAGGTGCTTTCACGAACCGTTGTGCGCGTCCGGCTGCGCACGTGCGACGCGAGGTGATGGGCACCGCCGCAAATCCACACGGGCTGCGACCAAGCCGCCCGTTTCCCATCGCATGGAAGCCTGACGCTCCCGGCTGGCGGCCCTCGGTCTTACGTTGCCGCTCTCGCGCTCACGGGTTTACCTCCATCGACAACGCCTCTTTGTCTGCTTAACGTTGACCGATCAAATGATCAAGTCAATCGATCATATTCTCCAGAATCCGCTCAACCAAGCGAACTGATTATTCAGGGCACCCGTGGCCCGGCTCATTCATGGACAAACTTTCAAGAAGCCGACATAATTCACGAGCGTTATGGTCACTTGACCATGTATCACGGATAAACACTACACCTGTGTATGACGTGAACGGAAGAGGATTTTCGGGTACCGGAGTTTACCAATGACAAGAGTTCGCGCTGCGTTGCGGCGACAAGATTTTGTTGACGCTGCCGTTGAAGTCATCGCCGCGCACGGCGTTGCCGGAGCCACCACGCGGCGAATCGCCGAAGCCGCAAACTGCCCTCTGGCATCGCTGCATTATGTATTCCATACCAAGGACGATCTGTTCGACGCGGTTTACGAATCCCTGTTCGACCTTCTCGCGGCGAATGCCCCCGCTGACAGGGAGTTTCATTCTTTCGGCGAACTCGCCGGATGGCAGCTGCGCAAGATGGTCGAATGGCTCGTGCAGCATCCGTCGTACGCCCGCGCACAGTCTGAACTGATCCAGTGGGCAGAGCGTCATCGCCCCGATTTCGCGTTGAAAACCTATGTCGAGACGATCGAGCGAACGATCGCTTACCTCGGCAAGTGCGCGCCACAAGTCAACCATGACGCGATTGAATCCGTCGCCAGAATGAGCATCATCCTGATCGATGGATTGCTGAACAGTTGGCACGGGGACACGACTATCCGCCAGCTCAGAGCGAACCTGGATCATGCAAGCTCTGCGCTGGAGGCGTTTGCCACCTCCCTCTCGAGCTCGACGGTACAGGCTTGAGCGTCGACACGGCGCATCATTGCACCCATAGCCGGCAGCCCGACAGCACCCGTCAGCGCTCCGCCACATCGCACGCTTCGATCTTGCCGCCTTTCCGTAGACGGACGTCCGCATCCCGCCGGACGCCCGTCGTCGATTCCCGCTAGCTGACGGTGCCCGGCGTCGCGCCGAACATCGACTTCGTCTCCAGGAACTCCTCGATACCGGCGTAGCCCCACTCTCGTCCATTGCCGGATTGCTTGTAGCCACCGAACGGCGCCGCGATATCGACAGCCGCGCCGTTCAAATGCACCATCCCCGTCCGCAATTTTCTGGCGACGCGCTCCGCCTGTTCGATCGAGTCTCCATAGACGTAGCCGGACAATCCGTACGGCGAGTCGTTGGCGATGGTGACGGCGTCCGATTCATCCCGATAGGGGATGATCACCAATACGGGGCCGAAAATCTCCTCGGTTGCAATCTTCATGCGATTGTTCACGCGGCTGAACACCGTCGGCTTGACGTAGTAGCCTCGCTCAAGCCCGGAGGGATTGCCGAGCCCACCCGATAGAAGCATCGCGCCCTCGTCGATGCCCACCCGGATCATCTCCTGCACCTTTTGATGCTGGCGCTGGTTCGCCATCGGCCCCATGGTCGTACCGGGATCGCGCGGATCACCGACGACGACCTGCCCGCATGCAGCGACCGCGATCTGCTCCGCCTCCTCGAGCCGATGCGCCGGCACCAGCATGCGCGATGGCGCGGTGCAGGTCTGGCCGGAATTGGCCATCATCTGGAGCACCCCGTGCGTGACGCCCTGCTGAAAGTTCTCGCTATCCAGAATGATGTTCGCCGACTTGCCGCCCAGCTCCAGCGTCACCCGCTTGATCGTCGTCGCAGCGGCCTGAGCGACCTCCACGCCAGCGCTCGTCGAACCCGTCAGCGACACCATGTCAAAGAGCGGGCTGGACGCAATCGCCCTGCCCAGGCGTTGACCGGCGCCCTGCACGAGATTGAATACGCCGGGCGGTACGCCGGCCTGCTCGAGGATCTCGGCGAGAACGATGGCCGAGTACGGTGCATTCTGACTGGGCTTCAACACGATCGTGCAACCCGCCACCAGCGCCGGCGCCACTTTGCACATGACCTGGTTCATCGGCCAGTTCCAGGGCGTAATCAACCCACACACCCCCACCGGCTCCTTGACGATCCGCGACGTGCCCTGGGTTCGTTCAAACGGATACTGCTTCGCGACTTCCAGGGTCGTATGGAGGTGCCAGAGCCCCAGCGCCGCCTGAAGCGGGCGAGAGATGGCGTCCATCGGTGCGCCCATCTCGAGCGTGATTGCGTCGGCCATATCCTGCAACCGCTCGGTGTATGCACCGATCACGCGCTCGAGCAGCTTGAGCCGCTCAACGAGGGGCGTGTTCGAGAATGCCGCGAAGGCGTCGCGCGCCGCCTCCGCGGCCAGGTTCACATCGGCTTCGTCAGAGAACAGCAACACGCCGGAGACTTCGCCCGTCGCGGGATTGATGATGTCGTGCTCTACGCCACCGTTCGCAGGCGCTACCCAACGGCCGCCTATGAACGCCTTGCGGAGATGGTCTGCTTCGAAAATCGGCATCTGCTCGCTCCATGTCAGTTGGTATCGAGGGCGAGTCTTCAGCCTTCTGGATCGCCCGGGAGGATCCATACTATCGTCTTTTTTGATCATTTGGCCAAGTCACATGACTCGGTAATAATCAGTATTGCCACCGGCCCGCCAAAGTAAGACGCTTCAGGGAACGAACAGTCATGCCGCTGCAAAAGTTCTGCAGCGGGTGTGACGCGATGATGATGGAGACGACACCACGAGGCGGCTTCCGGCGAAGCTCGCGACACGCCGAAGCCACTTTTCCCAGGCGGATCGGTTTGGTCTGCCGAAACGGACATTCGACCATCACGGCCGGCAGACAAAGGTCTGCTCGCCGCTCACGTATCCAGGCAGGCCTCACAGAGGGTTAACCTTCATCGACAAGGAATTTTTCGAGCAATACTTTCTACTACACGGTCATTTGATCAAGTCATATGGCAGACTTCACGCCGGATAGCCAGGAAGTAAGCAATCCGCAAAGAAGCGCACCGCGATCCGGTCGCTTTTGACGTCAACATCGAACGACAACACTCCCACGGGAGCGAAAGGTAATTACCATGGCAATCATTCAAGTCCAGCAGATCATGCACGAGAACCCGCTGCATGCTCGCGCTCCGCATGAACCCCGCTACGAAGATGGCAGCGCCTTTTGTGACGGCAATTACGTTCCCATCACCGAAGCGACCGTCCCGCTCGTCGACGCGGGATTCCTGCACGCCGACGCGGCCTACGATGTCGTCACCGTCTCGCGAGGCAACTTCTTCCGGCTCGACGATCACCTCACGCGCATGGAAGAGTCGTCGGCGAAGTTCTTCCTCGAGAATCCGTTCAATCGCGAGCAGGTCAAGGAGATTCTCCACAACCTCGTGCGCAACGCCGGCCTGAAGGATGCGTACGTCTGGTGGTGCGTCACCCGCGGCCCGCTGAGCGTCGATCGCCGCGACCGCGGCGCGATGAAGAACGCGATGTTCGCGTTTGCCGTGCCGTTCTTCTTCCAGGCCGACGACGAAGTCCGCACGCGAGGCTCGAACCTGCTGATCAGCAAGCTGTACAACCGCATTTCCGCGAAGGCGGTCGATCCCACGGCCAAGAACTTCCACTGGATGGACATGAAGCTCGCGCTGTTCGAAGCGATGACGCAGGAGAAAGACTGGGCGGTTCTCGTCGACGAAAGCGACAACCTCACCGAAGCAGCCGGTGCGAACGTGTTTTTCGCCAAGAACGGGGAGCTCTATACGCCCGCCGAAGGCTGCCTGCTGGGCATCACGCGCCAGAGCGTCTTCGATATCGCCGCCGAGCTCGGCATCAAGGTGAACATCGGCAAGTACACCGCGACCCAGCTGCGCGAGGCCGACGAAGCATTCACCTCGTCGTCGGCAGGCGGGATCATGCCCGTCAGCGCAATCGACGATCAGCCGCTCGGCAGCCGCAACGGCCCCGGCCCGATCTCCGAGAAGATTCACAACCTCTACTGGGAGAAGCGCTGGGCAGGATGGCACGCGCAGCCGGCTGAGTACTTCTCGTCGGTCCCGGCATAAGCCGGAAGCCAGAAGCCGTTCAAAAGTGGCGCGTACGAAGCCGGCCCGGTCGAACAAGCCGCATCCGGCCCTGGTAGGCGCCCAATAGCTGCATGCATTGACGAACCGTCCGGCGCCCCACCCAGGCGCCGGGCAATACGAACTTCTACGTCATAGCGATGACCTGAAGTTCGGTGATTCAACAAAACAAAGTACAAGCACACCCCAATTCATTTCGCATAGCTAACAAACGGACAGGACTATCGGTACCTTCATCCGTATTCACCTATGCACAACCCTTTGGCGGGCGCACGTCACCTGGTCAAGGTCAAGGAGATAGCCGTGGTCAAGACTCATGCTTTCAAGAAATCTGCTTCGCTCATCCGATCGGCAGCGAAATTGTCCGTCATCGCTTCCGCAGTCGCGATGTCTTTGACCGGTGCGCTTGCGGAAGGTACGGATTCGTCCCACACGCCGTCGGGCGCCGAAGTCGCCGGCACCGCGAGCGGCATTCCCGCGTGGACACCGGTGGGCAACGTCGGCTCGGGCTGGAGTTACGGCAAGCGCCGCGCGGATTTCTTCAAATACAAGTCCGACAAGCCGCTTTATATGATCGACGCCAGCAATGTCGACAAGTACGCGGACAAGCTCAACCCCGGCCAGATTGCGCTGTTGAAGAACCTGAAGGGCTTCACGATGCCGGTGTATCCGTCCCGGCGCACGTGTGGCGTTCCCGATTTCGTCGCGGAAAACACGAAGAACAACGCGGGCTTCGCCAAGATGAACGCGGACGGGTCGGAGCTCTCCGATGCCCATCTCCCCGGCTACCCCTTCCCTTCGCCCAAGACCGGCGCGGAAGTGATGTGGAACGCGAAGCTGCACTACCGCGGCGCCGGCGTCGAGATGCGCGACATCATCACCGTCGTCTCCCCGCGCAAGGGCGCGTCCGACTGGATCAAGAACGTGTCCGATGCGTGGATCTACCAGCCGTGGGGCGACAAGGCCGGCACGACGTTCGCGAAGGTCAACCAGGTCGAAGGCAACGCCTACTACGCGTACAAGTCCCCGGCGGCCATTGCCGGCCAGGCCGCGATCTTTACGACCTACGCCGGCAAGCCGACCGAAGTCTTCTACTACTTCCCGGGCCAGCGCCGCACCCGCCGCATGCCGTCGTATGCGTACGATGCGCCCCAGATCGGCTTCGACAACCAGTACAACATGGATGAAGCACTAGTCTTCTCCGGACAGACGGACCGCTTCTCCTGGAAGCTGCTCGGCAAGAAGGAAATGATCGTTACCTATAACGACCTGGGCATGTACGACTTCTCCGACAAATTCGAAGACGCCTATGGCCCCGACTTCGTGAACCCGTCGAAGCGTCGCTACGAACTCCATCGCGTATGGGTCGTGGAAGCCACGGTCAAGCAGGGCATGCGCCATACCGCGCCCAAGCGCCTGTTCTACGTCGACGAAGACAGCTGGAACTACCTCGGCGCGGTGGACTACGACGCGCAGGGCAACATCTCGAAGGTGCGCGAGGGTTACGTCATTCCGGTGTACGAGACGGGGAGCTGCGACACGCTCGCATTCGCTCAATACAACCTCGTCGATGGCCGGTACCTCGTGGACGGTTCGATGCTCGCGGCCGGACGGGACGCGAAGTGGTCGGTCGATTCGTCGGCGGACCAACACTACAAGCCGAGCTTCTACAACGCCGATAATCTCCGTGCGTTGAGCGAGCGTTGACAGGGGCCGAAACAAAATGGCTACCACCTCCTCATTACAGCCCCGATCCAGCGTGGTCTTCGTGCGCGCCGCGATCGCGGCGCTTGTCGCCGTCGGGTGCAGCAGCGCGCACGCCTTCACGTTCACGATCGGGAACGTCGAAGGCAGTTTCGATTCGACGGTATCGGCAGGCGTCGGCATTCGCACTGCCTCGCCAAGCTCGAATCTCGTCTCGCCGACCTACAACCAGGCCACCGGTGCGCAGACCGGTGGCGGTCGACTCGGTCAATTGAGCGGCCTCTCCGATCAGGGCGACATCAACTACGGCAAGGGCGATCCGTTCACGAGCTATCTCAAGGGCAGCCACGAGCTGCTCCTGAAGATGCCGTCGCAGGGGCTCACGTTCATGGCACGTGGCACCTGGCAATACGACTACTCCGGCACCCACACGACAGGTGCAACCAGCGGGCAGAACCTTTTCTATAACCCGCCACCCAGCCTGAACGGCGGGCTCTCGTCCGACGCCGAGAAGAACATCCGCTTCAAGCCGCGCTTGCTCGACCTGTGGGTCAGCAAGCAGTTCAACGTCGGCGACCAGATTGCGCGCATCCGCGTGGGTAACCAGGTCGTCAGCTGGGGCGAAAGCATCTGGGAAGTCGGCGGGGTCAATGCGACGAATGCGATCGACGTGAATCGCGCGTCCCAACCCGGCGCGCAGGTCAAGGAATTCATCCTGCCTGCACCGATACTGAGTGTCGCGTCCGGCGTGGGTCACGGCGTGAACGTCGAAGGGTACATCCAGAGCAACTGGAACCAGAATTACCTTCCCCCGGTTGGCAGCTATTGGTCGAATCAGATCGTCGGGCCCGGCAACAACGCGTATGGCGTCTCGACCGTCCATCCGAAGAACGGCGGGCAGTATGGTTTTTCCATTCGTTACCAGCCGGCGGGAACGGACCTGAATCTCGGTTTCTACACGATCGCGTACCACGACAAGTTCCCGCAAGTCTCGCTGAGTTCGACGGGCGGGACGATCTTCCGGTTTCCGGAAGACCGTCACATGATCGGTGTCAGCGCCAACTTCCCCGTTGGCGACTGGGCAATCGGTACCGAGCTCTCGTACCGTCCGCGAGATGCCGTTCCGCTGAATCCGGCCAGTGGATGCGTCGCGCAAGGCGGGAACTGCTGGGTCGACGAGAAGCGATTCCAGTGGCACCTGACGACCCTCTACTCGCTCCAGCCGGGCAATTCCGGTGCGTTCCTCAAGCTGCTCGGCGCCCAGACCGCCACCCTGACGACCGAGACGGTGATCATTGCGTATCCCGGGCTTCACAAGAGCTACGGCGGGTCGCCGATTTCTCCGGGTGCGCTGCTGTGGGGGAACGAATTCAACGATCTGTTCGCGACCGGCGCACTCAACTCGCCGGGTAGTGCACAGGGCACGAAATACTCGGGCGGGATCGACGTCGATTTCAACTGGGTTTACGACGGCACGGTCATTCCCGGGTGGCAGGTCAATCCGGGGATCTACCTCCGGTACGGCCTCTTCGGCAATACGCCGAACGTGAACGCCCAGTTCATGCGCGGCGTGACGGCGATGAACCTGTATGTGAATTTCATACAGAACCCGGCGAACTGGCAGGTCGCCTTGAACTACACCCGCTTCATGGGCCCGACCAACCCGCTGGCCAACCCGCTACGTGATCGAGACTTCGTGGCAATCGTCGCATCCCGCAATTTCTGAGGTCAATATGAATCAAACGCCTGTTTCCGACGCAGCCCGGCCCAGCAAGCTGCTAAGAATTCTTCATTCGCTGGAAAATACGCTGTTCGGTCACAGGCGTCTCGTGCTGGGGCTTCTGGTTCTGTTCACGGTCGTCATGGCCTGCTTCGCCGTCAAGCTTCGCATGGACGCCGGGTTCGAGAAGCAGCTTCCGCTCGGCCACGAATACACGCAGACGTTCAACGAGTATCGCGGCGACCTGCTCGGCGCCAACCGCTTGATCGTCGTCGTCAAGGCCCGCAAGGGCAGCATCTGGACGCCGGACGCGTTGAAGCGCCTGTATGAGGTCACCCAGGCGGTCACGTTTCTGCCGAACGTGTCTCGCAGCAGTGTTCAATCGCTCTGGACTCCGAATTCATTCGTCAACGAGATCACCGAGGACGGATTCCGGGCCGACCCACTCATTCCCGGCACCGTGACGCCCGATCAGCTCGACAGCAATACGGTCGGCGCCATTTCGCGCTCGACGGCCCAGGGCGGCTTCGTCGGCAGCCTCGTGTCGCGCGACCAGAGCAGCGCAATGGTCACGGCCGACCTCAACGAGCTCGATGCCAAAGGTGAGCGGGTCGACTATGTGGCATTCGATCAGGCGCTCGAAGCGCAATTGCGATCGAAGTTCGAGGATTCGAACTACGAGATCCAGATCATCGGTTTCGCGAAGCAGATTGGCGATATTGCAAACGGCGCATCGTCGGTCCTGAAGTTCTGCGCGATCGCCCTCCTCCTGACCGCGTTGGCCGTCTACTGGTACTGCCGCTCCATTCGCCTGACGATCCTGCCGCTGACCTGTTCGCTCGTCTCGCTCGTCTGGCAGTTCGGCACGCTGCATCTCCTCGGCTACGGGCTCGACCCGTTGGGCGTGCTGGTTCCGTTTCTCGTGTTCGCGATCGGCGTCTCGCACGGCGTCCAGCAGATCAATTTCATCGTTCGCGAGATCTCCCACGGTAAATCCGTGGAGCAAGCCGCGCGATCCAGCTTCAGCGGGCTGCTGATTCCCGGCACGCTCGCCCTGGTGACCGCTTTCGTTTCCTTCGTCACGCTGATCCTGATTCCGATCCCGATGGTTCGCGAGCTCGCGATCACCGCTTCGCTCGGCGTCGCGTACAAGATCGTCACGAACCTGGTGATGCTCCCGCTCGCAGCGTCGATGCTCAAGGTCGACGGCAATTATGCAAAGAATGCGGAGCTGCATGCCGCGCGTCGTGGCCGCGTGCTCCGGGTTCTCGCAAAAGTCGCGGTTCCGCGCAATGCGGCGATCATCCTGCTGGCGGCCGTCGTGGTGTTCTGCGTGGCGGCCTGGGAAAGCCGCGATCGCGTCGTCGGCACGCTGCAGGCAGGCGCGCCCGAGCTTCGCGCCGACGCCCGCTTCAACAAGGATTCGGTGTCCATTGCGTCGAGCTACGACGTCGGCCTGGACTGGATTTCCATCGTCTTCGAAGCGCCTCCCCAGTCTTGCAACAACGTGGAAGTCGGCGCCTACCAGGATCGCTTCGTCTGGTCGATGCGTGCCGTCCCCGGCGTCTTGTCGGTCGTTTCGTTCTCGTCGTTGCTGCGGCAATACAACGAGGGGTACAACGAAGGCAATCCCAAGATGTCGGCGATCCCCATCGACCCCGACAACTATTCATCGCTGGCCGGCGAGGTGGCCCGCACGCCCGGCGTGATGCGCAAGGACTGCAGCATGACCGCGGTGAACATCTATCTGGCCGACCACAAGGCGACCACGATCACCCAGGTGATCAACGCCGCGAAGCATTTCCGCGATACGAACAAGCTGCCGGGCGTGAAGATCCGGCTCGCCTCCGGAAACGCCGGCGTGCTGGCCGCGGTCAACGACGAAATCGAGCGCAGCGAATTGCCGATGATGCTTTACGTCTATACGACCATCGTCCTGCTCGTCCTCGTCACGTACCGTGACCTGCGCGCGGTCCTCGCATGCTGTCTGCCGCTGACGATCGGTACCTTCATCGGCTACTGGTTCATGAAGGAGCTTCAGATCGGCCTGACCGTCGCCACGCTGCCCGTGATGGTGCTGGCGGTGGGTATCGGCGTCGACTACGCGTTCTACATCTACAACCGGCTGCAGTTGCATCTCGCCAACGGCGTCGGCATCGTCAAGGCGCTCGAACAATCGATCCTCGAGATCGGGACGGCCACCATCTTTACGGCCATCACGCTCGCGATCGGCGTCGCCACCTGGTCATTCTCCGAGCTCAAGTTCCAGGCGGACATGGGCAAGCTCCTGGCGTTCATGTTCATCGTCAACATGGTCATGGCCATGACGGTTCTGCCCGCCTTCGCCGTCTGGCTCGAGCGCATCTTCCCGCGCCGCCGGCCCGCGCGCGCCCCCGGCCTGCTCGCCCATTGAAGAAGAAGAGGATTCCATGACCCTGAATCGCAAGGTTCTCTCCCTGTCGGCCAGTATCGTCGTCTTTGGCGCGCTGCTGGGCGGCATGCAAAGCGCGGTATCCGCAGCGGAACTCAAGCCCGTTCCAGCCGTCCAGTCCAGCATCGCGACGCAGTCCCCGGTGCTGGATGCAACGTGGGCAGGCCAGCGGGTAGTGAGTGTCGGTGCGAACGGCGTCATCCTGCTGTCCGACAACCGCGGCGCGACGTACCGTCAGGCCAAGGCCGTGCCCGTGAGCTCGACGCTGACGTCCGTCAGTTTCATCGACGCCCGGACAGGGTGGGCCGTCGGCCACTGGGGCGCGATCCTGAAGACGACCGACGGCGGCGAGACGTGGGAGGTTCAGCGTCTCGCGACGACCGAGGATCGCCCGCTGTTCGGCGTTCACTTCATCGATGC
Organism: Burkholderia sp. Se-20378; assembly: GCF_017104665.1. NCBI lineage: Bacteria > Pseudomonadati > Pseudomonadota > Betaproteobacteria > Burkholderiales > Burkholderiaceae > Burkholderia > Burkholderia sp. Se-20378. Next base: position 70,094 of record NZ_JAAGPG010000001.1, read on the forward strand.
CGACCACGGCGTGGCCGTCGGGCTCTGGTCGCTGATCCTCGTCACCGATGACGGCGGCAAGACCTGGACAAAGAAAGAAGCCGTTCTCCCGAACGGCAAGAAGTCGGACCTGAATCTGTTCGGTCTTTTTTCGAACAGCAACGGCGAGATCTTTGCGACGGCCGAGAAGGGGCAACTCTTCATCTCCAGGGATAAGGGCAACACCTGGGAGAGCGTGGAGACCGGTTACAAGGGGTCGTTCTGGTGCGGCGTGGCGCTGCCCAACGGCGTGCTGCTGGTCGGCGGGCTGCGCGGCACGTTGATGCGAAGCGAGGACAACGGCCATACCTGGTCACGCGCGACGCTCGACACCAAGAATTCCATTACCGCGCTTGCGTCCCGAGGCTCCACGGTATTGGCAGTGGGTGTCGACGGGCTGCAGGCTCAAAGCGCCGATGATGGAAAGACGTTCCAGCGCGTGCACACCCAGACCGGGACGACGTACACCGCGGCGCTCCCGTCGCCTGGCGACAAGTGGCTGATCTTTTCTCGCGACGGGGTCGTCGCGCAGTAACTGTCGGATGTCTGATTCGCGCAGCGGGCCGTGTTCGTGAAACGCGGCTCGCTGTGTCGAAGCCTGCCCGCCCCGGGATGGATGGTGCAGCCATACAGCGAAAACAGCGATCGAGTTCCCCTACCCTGGAGGCCAAGGGTAACGCGATGAAGAAGCGGCATACGGCCGCGCCGCCCGCCCGCATCCCACATGAGGCCCCAGGCCAAGAGATGAGGTCAGTGATCTGCACAACCGCCGCAACGGCTCCGAGCGGACGATCTCCTGGTGGCGCACCACTCTCTGCGGCACGCACGGAACCGCCGCATGCACACTCGACGAACAGCGGATTCGGACCACGAGCAAGCGACGCCCGCCCCGTCAGCCGGATTTCTGCAGGCGATAGCCGACGCCGTGCACACTTTCCAGGATGTCCGACACCCCTTCCGCCATCAGCTTTTTCCGTAGCCGGGTCATGTGGCTGTCGACGGTGCGTGTGGATGCGCTTACGTCGGCCATGCACGCATCGAGCAATTCGATACGCGTAAATGCCCGATTCGGCAGCCTGGCCATATGAGCCAGCAGGCGGAATTCGACGAGGGTCACGGCAACCGGCGTTTCACCGGAGGACGTCCGTACGCACACCCTATAGCTTTCCGTATCGACTTCGAGCGCGCCAACCCGGAGACGACGCTCAGGCGCGAGCGCACCGGAGCGGCGAAGCATCGTGAGCAATCGCGCGACGACCACGTCCGGGTTGAACGGCCTGACGATGTAGTCGTCGGCGCCGGCGTGCAGGGCGCGCAACCGCTCCCCGTCCAGATCACACGCCGACATGACGACGATGGGGGTATCGCTTTGTCGTCGAAGCTTGACCAGCGTTTCCAGGGTATCCGCACGCAGTTCACGGACGTCGAGAATGATCAGATCCGGCTTCAGGTTCAGTTGCGTCGCAAGCATGGCCTGCGAAGCGTTGGTCTGAAAGGTTCGAAACCCGTTGCGAGTCAGGCAGGTATCGAGTGTTGACGACATTTCCGGTGCGTCATCCGCGATGAGTATGAGCGAGTGCATGTTTGAATTTCCGAGTCGTCGCCTTTCGTGCGCGTGAACACCTTCCGGACAGCGTTCGACGCCGGATGGGGTCCAGCTTCACTGACACGAACCGGCACGACTCGACGAGTTGAAAGCGGCGTTCGGCATGACGCATGCCGAAGCCATCGGGATAGAGGCTGGGGAAGAATATTTCCTGCACCCGGACGAGGCCGGACGCCGAGCAAGGTCGATCGGCTGATGGGTTCGTTGGTTCGTAGGTTCGTAGGTTGCGGCGACGCATCGCCGCGAAGCAAGCACCGGTCTTGCTCCGGCGGTTGGCACACACAGGTCGCCACCCGGCATCCGGGCTTCGGGTGGCGACATCACGTTCCTCGTGCTCGCCTTGCTCTTCCAGGAACAAGGATGCTTTTATGATCGGCGGTTGGTTGCGTCACCCGACCTCGCCGCTCAAGCGCTCGACGCCAGAAAGCTCGTGATGCCCCAGCAGCGTCCAGCCTTGCCTCAACCGGCCAGACGTCACTGCATGCGCCATGCTCGCAACGTCCGAGTCCGGTTGAGGCCTTCGTGCCGGCGCAGGTCGGCACGAGAGCGGGCCGGTCAAACCACCATTCCGGTTTTCACGCCGACATCGCAGCCGGGAATCGCGAGATGCTCCGAATCAGATCCGAGGCTTTCTCCCCGATCATGATCGTCGGCGCATTCGTGTTTGCGCCCACCAGCGTCGGCATGATGGAGGCGTCAACCACACGCAGGCCTTCCGTTCCCCGTACGCGCAACTCGGCGTCGACGACGGCGAGCGCGTCGTTCCCCATCCGACACGTTCCTACCGGGTGGTACACGGTGTCGGTCCGCTCGCGCAGCAACGCACGAATGTCGTCATCCGATCGCGACCGGGACGCGAACAGGTCCTCCGTCACGAACTCGGACATGGCCGGCGCCGCCATCAACCGCCGGGTCAGCTTGTAGCCCTCGACCAGGACCTCGAGATCATCCGCATGCTCGAGAAACGCCGGGTCGATCAACGGCGCGTCCAGCGGATCGGCGCTTCGCAGCTTGACCGATCCACGGCTTTTCGGCCTCAGCAAGCACACGTGACAGGAAATGCCATGCCCGAGCTGCACCGTCCTGCCGTGATCGCTGACGGGCCCCACGACAAAGTGCATCTGAACGTCCGGTCGCTCCAGATCGGGACGCGTCTTCAGGAAGGCGCCGCCTTCGGCGAAGTTGGTCGTCATCGTGCCGTCCCGCGACGCCCGGTATTGCCTGATGTCGCGCAACGTCTTGATCCCGCCGCGTACCGATACCCCCAGCGCGTCCAGGCTGTTCGTCTTGTAGCTGACGACGAAGTCCGGGTGATCCTGCAGGTTTTCTCCCACGCCCGGGAGATCGGCGACGACCTTGATCCCGTGACGCTCGAGTTCGTCCTTCGGCCCGACGCCGGACAACATCAGCAACTGAGGCGACTGAAACGCGCCGGCGGAAAGGATCACCTCCTTCTTCGCCCAGATCGTCTCGACATTCCCGCCGCGCGTGACCTCGACGCCAACGGCCCGTTTGCCGTCGAACACGATGCGCCTGACCTGCGCGCCCGTCTCCACCGTCAGGTTGCCGCGCGTCTTCATGTGCGGGAAAAGATAGGCCCGCGCCGCACTCCAGCGCTCGCCATTCTTCTGGGTCACCTGGTAGATGCCGACGCCTTCCTGCTCCGCACCGTTGAAATCGTCCGTGATGGGCAAGCCGCACTGACGTGCGGCGTCCAGCCAACGGCCCTGAAACGGATTGCCGGTCCTCAGGTCGCTGACCCACAGCGGGCCGCCGCGCCCGTGCCATTCATTGCCGAGGCGCTCGTTGTGCTCGCTTCGCTTGAAATAGGGAAAGACGTCGTTCCAGGCCCAGCCTTCGTTGCCGAGCGCGGCCCAATCGTCGTAGTCGGCATGATGGCCACGCGTGTACACCATCGCATTGATCGCCGACGAGCCGCCCAACGCCTTGCCACGCGGCTGGTAGCCGCGTCGCCCCTGCAGCCCCTTTTGAGGCACGGTCTCGAACGCCCAGTTGTTCAGCCGGGACGGGACCATCAGCACCAGGGCGGCCGGCACGTTGATGGGCCATCCATCGCCGGTGCCGCCGGCTTCGAAGAGGCACAGCGTCACATGGGGATCTTCGGTCAAACGCGAAGCCAGCACACTGCCTGCCGAGCCGCCGCCTACAACAAGATAATCGAATGAGTTCTTCACGGTCTGTGTCCTGGATAGATGCCTGAGCGCTTCACAAGCAACTACCTGATGCATCGATTCCGCCACTCGCGTCGCGGCCTCACCGAGCCGTTGCGCAATCGGCTTCATTCCGTCATGCATCAGCACTGCGTGGCCGCACCGGCAACGTTGGAGGTCATCCATCGAACCGCATGCGGCCACGAAATGGCGAAAAGCGAAATCAAGTCGCTACCGCCAACGTTTCAATGGTGCTGCGCGCTGCCGAGTACCTTCCGAAAGCTCGCGATGCCCTTGTCGATCCACGCCTGGGCGCCCGGGGAGATCGCCCCCATGTCGAAGAACCCGTGAATCATGCCGTCGCACCGGATCGTGTCGACCTTGACGCCGCTTGCGTGAAGCAAGCGGCCATAGGCTTCGCCCTCGTCGCGCAGCGGATCGAATTCGGCGGTCAGGATGACGGCAGGCGGCAACCCGGCAAGGTCCTTCGCACGGATCGGCGCCAGTCGCGGATCCTCCCGGTCGGTACCGTCGAGCACGTAATGTCGCTCGAACCAGGCGATCGTCTCGAGGTCGAGAAAGTAGCCTTCGCCGTTTTCCTTGAAGGAAGGAAAGCTGGCGCGATCCTGCGCGACCGCGGGGTAGATCAGGAACTGGGCGGACAGCGAAATGCCGTCGGCGTGCAGTTGCTGGGTCACGACCGCCGCAAGATTGCCGCCGGCGCTGTCACCGGCCACCGCCACGACGTCGCTTCCGCCCAGCTCACCCGCGTTCGCGATCACCCATCGGGTCGCGGCAATCGCGTCGTCCGCCGCGGCCGGATACGGATGCTCCGGAGCCAGCCGGTAATCCACCGAGACGACGACCGCGTTCGCGCCACCCTCCAGCTCCCGGCAAATGTTGTCGTGCGTGTCCAGATCGCCAATGACGAACCCGCCGCCGTGGAGATAGACGACCGTCGGCAGATGACGCTCCTGGGTCGGACGATAGAGCCGCGCCCGCAACGATCCGGCCGCGCCAGGAACGGTCAGGTCTTCCACGCCGTGAATGTCGATCACGGCCTCCGGCGCGCGAACGGCGCGTGCCAGGTGCTGCATCAATCCGCGTGCTTCTTCCGGGGCTGACTGCGGCAGCGGTTTCGCGCCGGACCCGGCAAAGGATTCGAGAAAACCAGCGAGGTGCAAATCGAGTGCCATAACTATCACCTTTAATCGAACGTTGCTCGGAGATCAGCGGTACACGAGGACTTCGGCATCCGGGCTCAATTCCGGAATGGTCTGGCGCTCCTCCTCGTACTCGAAGTGGTGCTGCCACGGCATGCGATCGCCACGCGAGTGCATCTGGTGTTGCGACCGCATCACGTACCCGGCGTTGAAGTTGTTCGGGTCCGTCCACGGCAGCCGCTGCATGTCGGCGTCTTCGGCGCGCAGGCGCGGTTCCACCGTCTTCGCCCCCACCTTGTCCATATGCGCCAGGACGCGGCAGGTGAATTCGCAGACGAGATCGGCGCGCAGCGTCCAGCTCGACCGGTAGTAGCCGTAGATGAACGCCATGTTCGGGATGCCTTCGATCATCATTCCGCGATACGAGACCCGCTTGGTCATGTCGACCGGATCGCCGTCGACGTGAAAGGCGATCTGGCCGAAAGCGCTCATGTCGAAGCCGGTCGCCGTCACGACGATGTCCGCCTGCAGGTGCTCGCCCGACGCCAACGTGATGCCGTTTTCGTCGAACGATTCGATGGTGTCCGTCACGACGGAGGCTTTCCCGTCCCGGATCGCCGTGAAGAGATCGCCCTCGGGCACCGCCGCCACGCGCTGCTGCCACGGGCGATAGCTGGGGTTGAAGTGCTTGTCGACGTCGAACCCTTCCGGCAGCTGTTGCCGGGTCTCGTTGATCAGCCAGTCGCGAACGGCGTCCGGGTTCGCTGCGGACAGGTTGATCAGATCGAACGTCTGCTTCAGGTGCGCACGCCTCAGAATCTCGGAGCGCCACTCTTCGGGCAGGCTCAGCTCGCGAAGCGTCGCGTCCAGCTGATGGGTCCAGGGAACCGCCGTGAAGAACGTCGGCGACCGTTGCAGCATCGTCACATGCGCCGCGGTGCCGGCCATCGCCGGAATCAGCGTCGCGGCCGTCGCGCCCGAGCCGATCACGACCACGCGCTTGCCGGCATAGTCGAGATCTTCCGGCCAGTGCTGCGGGTGAATGACCGTTCCCTTGTAGCGATCGAACCCGTTCCACTTCGGCGTAAAGCCCTGGCGATGGTCGTAGTACCCGGCCCCCAGCCACAGGAAGTCGGTGGTGAGCGAGAAGTGTTCGCCCGTATCGTTGCGCGACACCTCGACCGTCCAGCGCTTCTGCTCGCTCGACCAGCTCACCGTTTGGACACGATGCCCGTAGCGGATCTTCGAGCCGAGGTCATATTCCTTGACGACATCGCCCAGATAGCTTTGGATCTCCTCCGCCGTGGCGATCGAGCGGCCCTGCCACGGGCGGAAGCCGAACGCATACGTGTACAGGTCGCTGTCGGAACGCGCGCCGGGGTAGCGATGGGTCCACCACGTACCGCCCAATCCATCCATGGCTTCCAGGATCGCGAACGAGCGGTCCGGCAGGTTCATGCGGAGATGGCAGGCGGCATCGATCCCCGAGATCCCCGCCCCGATGATTAGTACCTCTACGTGCTCAGGCGAACACGAATCTGCTTGATTCTTAGTCATGAGATCCCTCCGATGACCAGTTATTGAAAATATCCGTAACGCCGCACGACTAGATCACCCGACTTGGTCATGTGACTACGAAGGAAAAAGACGCCTGCACGTGTATGCCAGCGACAACGCTTCAAACCAGCACGAGACAACCCCCTACGCACCCAACCGGTCACTCCGAACATGATCAATTGACCAAGTTCCACGGTTCCCAGTCTATGCAGTCGAGGGATAATTTGAATCAGGAGTTTCCATTACACGATCGGTCGCGAAGGTTGCATGCGTCGGCCCGCGCGACGATCGAAGCGTCACGCGTCGAAGCCGTCCTGTTCGGCAAGCCGTCGAACAAAGGAAGCAGCGCGATCCAGCAGGTATCTCGCCGCCGGGATAGCACGGGCTGCGGTGACGATGCCGTGATGGTGCCCGGGCAGATGGTGATGCTCGACCTTGCTCCCAGCGCGGGCCGCGCATGACGCGTAGGCGATGCCTTCGTCACATAGCGGGTCCAGCCCCACCGTGGCAATGAACATCGGCGGCTGCCGCCGCCCTTCCGCATGCAGCAGCGGGGACAGGCGTGGAAGATCAAACGGCGTGCCGGCCGGCACGTAGTGCTGCCGGAACCAGAGCATCGACTCGGCGACGAGCGGAAATCCGCCCTGAATGCGCTGATATGACGGGCGTGACGCCGTCAGGTCGGTCACGGGATAAAACAGGACCTGCCCGATGATTGCGGGCCCCACCGCCGAGGCCGCATTGGCGATGAGGGTCGCCATATTGCCGCCGGCGCTGTCGCCCGCCAGGATCACCCGGGATGCATTGATGGAGAGCGCGGAAGCGTTCGCCATCAGGTAGTCCAATGCCTGCTCGCAATCTTCGAGCGGGACCGGCCACCGGTGCTCCGGCGATAGCCGGTATTCCACCGAAGCAACGGCACACCCGCCATGCCGTGCGAGATGACGGCAGATGCCGTCATGCGTGTCCACGCTGCCGATCACCCACCCGCCGCCGTGAATGAAGACGACAAGCGGGTTGCCGTCGGCGCCCGCCCCGGCGGGCGCGCGATAGAGCCGTACCCGGATGCTGCCGTTCGCGACGGGAACACCGATGTCTTCGTGGACAACGGCTTCGTCGCCCGTGAGGCCGTTCAATTCGCAGGCACGCACGAAGTTCACGCGCGACTGGTCGACGGAAAAGCTGCCGTAGTGTCGTCCGCCCAGTTCGCGGAACGCCCGGACGGCGTCACGGGCATCGTCGGCCACCTCCGTCAGCGGCAACCAGTGCACTGATGTCATGTGCCTCTCCGCTCAGATCGCCGCGAACACGCTTTGATCCCATTGCGTCGCCGCGCGGTACTCGTCCACCGTGCCCGGCCAGTTGTTGATCACCTTGCCTTGCGCGTTCTTGTACCAGCTCGAGCAGCCCGCCGAAAACGCCGAGCCGGCCATCGCCGATTGCAGCTTGTCGTTGTATTCGTCAAACACGGCCCGGTCGACGCTGACCGCCTTCGCGCCGGCCGAAGCCATGCCGCCGATCGCGTCGATGATGTAGTTCTGCTGGATCTCCAGCATCGACACGATGGAGTTGTGGTTCAGGTTGGTATTCGGCCCGTACAACATGAACATGTTCGGAAAGCCCGGCACGGTCATGCCCAGATAGGCTTCCGGGCCATCTGCCCACGCCTGGGCCAACGTGCGGTCCGTCCCGCGAACCTGCAGGCTGCCCTGGAATGCCTGGCTCTCGAAGCCGGTTCCGAACACGACCACGTCGAACGGGAGCAGACGGCCGTCCCGGGTCACGATGCCCTCATCGACGAACGACTCCACCCCCGCCGTCTCCAGCGCGACGTTGTCGCGCATGAGCGCCGGATAGTAGTCGTCCGATCGCAGAATCCGTTTGCACGCGTATTCATAGTCCGGTGTCAGCTGCTCGCGCAGTGCCGGGTCGGGCACCTGGCGATGAAGGTGTGCCAACGCGAGACTCTTGCCTTCCAGCTGTGCGGTGGAACCCATCCGTGTCCGCTCGAACCCGGACTCGCGGAACGCGTGCAGCGACTTCCTGCTTTCTTCGAACAGATGGGGCTCGCGCTCGTAGGTATCGAGCTGATCCGTCGAGAAGACGATCTGGTTGCGCGGCATGATCCAGTTCGCGCTGCGCTGGAAAACCGTCAGGTGATCGACCTTCGGCGCGATCAGCGGCACATACTGCACGGCGCTGGCGGCGTTGCCGATGCTTGCCACCCGCTTGCCGCTCAAGTCCACGTCGTGCCGCCATTCGGCGGAGTGGAAATACTCGCCGTTGAAATCCGCCAGGCCGCGCACCGCCGGGATCAGCGGACGGTTCAGCTGCCCCCAGGCCGGCACGAAGAATCGGGAGGTCATCCGGGACCCGTCGTCCAGCTCGAACCGCCAGAGGCTTTCACCGGCATCCCATTCGGCACTGCGAATCGCGGTGTCGAATCGCAGGTGCTCTGCCAGGTCGAACCGCGTGGCAAGCGATTTCAAATAGTGCAGCAGCTCATTCCGGCCGGCATACATGGCGCTCACGCGCAAATGCGGATGGAAGCTGTAGCAGTACAGGTGCGATTCGGTATCGCATGCCGCGCCGGGATACGAATTGTCCAGCCAGACGCCACCGAGATCGGGACGCTTCTCCAGCACGACGAAGTCGTCGATGCCCGCGATCTTCATGCGAGCGGCCATGCCGAGGCCTCCGAAGCCTGCACCCAGGATAACGATCTCGTGGTGCTCAATCCTTTCTACATTGTTCACGGTGCACTCTCTACATTAACGTTACGGCGACTACGAATTTGCCTGCCTCGGTTCAATAGGCCTGCTCATACAGGCGCAATGCGTCCGACTCCGTGACAACGACCGGATTGTTCAACAGCAGGCGCTGCTGCTTCATCGCATCGGCTGCCAGGGTCGGCAGGCTCGCATGCGTGACACCCACGTCGCGCAGACGTCGCGGCGCGCCGGATCGGTTCATCAGGTCTTCCAGGAATGCGATGAACGCCGCCGTGCGCGCCGTGGCGTCGCCCTTTCCACCCGCGCCGACGACGTCCGCCAGTTCCGAATAGTGCGAAGCGGCCGCTTCGGCGTTGAAACGCAGCACGGGGGCAAGCATCAGTGCGTTGGACAAGCCATGCGGGATATGGAAATGGCCCCCCAACGGATACGCCAGCGCATGGACCGCGGCCACCGGGGCATTGGCGAAGGCCTGCCCGGCCAGCGTGGCGCCCAGCAGCATGGCCTCTCGTGCGTGCCGGTCCTCCCCGTTTTCGCAAGCCGGGATCAGGTTGCTCACCAGCAAGCGAAGCGCCTCGCGCGCGAGCGCGTCGGAAACGGGATTCTTCTTGTGCTTGCTGGTATAGGCCTCGATGGCGTGAACCATCGCGTCGATGCCCGTCGCAGCGGTATGGTTGCGCGGCAGACCGACCGTCAGCTCGGCGTCCAGGATCACTTTGTCGGCATACAGCTGACGGGCGACGATGCCCATCTTGGTTGTTTCGTTAACCGAAACGATGGAAATGTTGGTGACTTCCGACCCGGTGCCCGCCGTCGTAGGGATCTGCACCAATGGCAGGCGCGCGCCCCGCACGTTGCCGATTCCGTACATTTCCGCGAGCGACTGCTGCGAGACGGTGAGCACGGCGGCCAGTTTTGCAATGTCCATCGACGAGCCGCCGCCCAGGCCGATGACGATGTCCGCCTCTGCACTGCGCGCGAACTCGACGCAGCGCGAAACCACGATCTCCGGCGGGTCGGCCACGACCTCGTCAAAAACCGCCACACGGAATCCCTCGGCCGCCAACGACGCTTTCGCCGGTTCCAGCACACCGGCGTTGTGCAGCCCCGCGTCGGTCACGATCAGGACATGACGGCGCTCCGTCCATGCCGCCATCACCTGACCCAGGCGGCGCACACACCCCCATTCCTGGAGAATGGACGGAACAGTTTCGAAGAGCATCGATTGCGGGGACATTTCCATTGACGTTTCCTTGATGCAGACTTTGGCAGTTAGACCTGGGTGCACATGTACTTGATTTCCAGGTATTCCTCGATTCCGTAACGGGAACCCTCGCGGCCCAGGCCCGATTGCTTGACCCCGCCGAACGGCGCGACCTCGTTGGAAATCACGCCGGTATTCAGGCCGACCATGCCGTACTCGAGTGCCTCGCCCACACGCCAGATGCGGCTGTTGTCACGCGTATAGAGATAGGCGGCGAGCCCGTATTCGGTGTCGTTGGCCATCGCGATCGCTTCTACTTCATCCTCGAAGCGGAACACCGGGCCGACGGGCCCGAAAAGCTCCTCGCGTGCGAGCCGCATGGCCGGCGTCGCATCGGCAATCACGGTCGGCTCGAAAAACGTGCCCCCGAGCTGATGGCCTTTCCCGCCGGTGACGATGCGTGCGCCCTTGCTTACCGCGTCGTCGATCAGCTGATTCAGGTGGTCGCAGGCGGACTTCTGGATCAGCGGCCCCTGCTGCACGCCCGGCTCGATGCCGTTCCCTACCTTGAGCGCCTGGACTCGCCGGGTGAGCGCCTCGACGAAGCGGTCATGAATACCTGCCTGGACCAGAAAGCGATTGGCGCACACACAGGTCTGACCGCTATTCCGGTACTTCGACGCCATCGCCCCTTCAATCGCTGCGTCGAGATCCGCGTCGTCGAACACGATGAAAGGCGCGTTGCCGCCGAGCTCGAGAGAAAGCCGCTTGATCGTTCCGGACGATTGGCTCATGAGCACACGGCCGACTTCAGTCGAGCCGGTGAACGAAAGCTTGCGCACCACCGGGCTCGCCGTCAGAACCGCGCCGATCTCGCGCGACGGGCCACACACCACTTGAAGGACACCCGCCGGAATGCCCGCGCGCTCGGCCAGGACGGCAAGCGCAAGCGCCGTGAGCGGCGTCAGGTCGGCGGGGCGCACGATGATGGAACAGCCCGCGGCCAGCGCCGGCGCGACCTTGCGCGTGATCATCGCGGCCGGGAAATTCCACGGCGTGATCGCGGCACACACGCCGATCGGCTGACGGATGACGAGGATGCGCTTGTCGCCTTGCGGGTGAGGCATGACGTCGCCGTAGACACGCTTCGCTTCTTCCGCGAACCACTCCACGAAAGAAGCCGCATACGTGATTTCGCCGCGAGCCTCCGCCAGCGGCTTGCCCTGCTCCGACGTCATGATCAGGGCAAGATCGTCGGCATTCGTCAGGATCAGGTCGAACCACGCGCGCAACAGCTTTGCGCGCTCGTGGCTGGTCCGCTTCTGCCAGCCTTGCTGTGCAAGCGCCGACGATTCGATGGCCAGCTCCACCTCCGCGGCGCCGAGGCTGGCCACGCGGGCCAGGATGTCACCCGTGGCCGGGTTCGTGACGGGAAACGAGCGACCCTCCGTGCCTTCCTGCCATCCCGACGCCAGCCAGGCGCGCGTCTCCAGCAACGCGCCGTCTCGCAGCCGGGCGCGTAGCGGCGAGGGGTCAATCGCTTCGTTCTTCCTGCTGTGCATTTCATCCACGAGCACTGTCTCCAGAAATTCTTGTTTTTCAACCGGGGCGCTTTCAGCCGACAGGCGAAAACTGCTCAGGCGTCAATACGCGGACGCCTGCTCCATCCCCCGGGATTTCGCCTGACTTCAGATGGCCGGCGTGCGCCCATTTCCGCGCCGCCGCGAAGCTTTCGCAAAATCTTGCCCACCTTGGGAACGTCCGCGCCCGAGCGATGACGTCCAATTGGGGATGAAACAGACATGTAGATCACTTGACATGGTCATTTGACCATAAACCATTTTTCGCGGCAACTCAGTAGTTGCACGGGCTGTCGGTGACGCGCGGGAGATGGCCATGCAAGGTGGTGACCGCCAGACAAGGGGATCGCTCGGGGCCTGCGCTGGCAACGCGAACCCGAAGGATGGGCTCGGCGGTGTACTGCCTGAAGGAGACGCTGCCTGCTTTGAAAGGCAGGTGGTCATCTGCCCGACCAGTGCCACGGTCCGATGAACCGGGTAAGTCAGCGCATGGAATGGATGCCCCGGTTGCCGTGCGAGCGCCGAACCAACGGTTCAAGAAATGGCAGCGTGTGGCATGGCACCCGCCGCGATCGGGTGCCAGAGTGTGCTGGCGAGACCTCGAGCGCCACGGCAAGCAGGGGGGCGCGGCGATGAATACGCCCCAGGCCGATGATGGTACGCACGACGCGTTCGATCGGGTTTGCACGCGAAAGCGCGCTCTGTCACGCCCCTTGCGGATGGCAAAGTTGCGAAAGCATGACGCTGCGCGAACCCATCGGATCGGCGACCCCGGTCAACCGGCCCGCGCAAGCGGCCTGAACGCCCGCCGCTGGTGGTTTGCGCAGCAGCAAGCCGGCAGCGTGACTCGACGATCGCCATCACGACCGTGACAACCAACAGCGGTGGCGGACACCGCTGCCTACACCCGCCCAGCCAAATGAAACCGTGACGCCGGATGCCACAGCTGCACCGACGTCGCAACCTGCCCGCCGACCCACGTGCGCCGTCGCAGCAGCAGGCAGGGCTCGCCGATTTCCATCACGAGGTGCCGGCGCACCTGCGCATCGGGCTTCTGTGCGTAGATGCGGAATTCCGCACGCTGGATCGGCGCGAGCCGCACCATGTAGTGATTCGGCGTCTCGACCGTGAAATCCTGGTCGAGGTAGGCGGGAAACAGCGCCGGATTGACGTAGCGATCCTCGAACTGGATCGGCTCGCCTTCCTCGCAATGCACGATGCGCGAATGAAACACCGGCCCCGCACGAAGCCCGAGCGCTTCGATCGCTTCGGGATCGTCGCTGCTTTCGATCATCAGCACGCGGGCACTGTGGCGATGGCCGCGCTCGGCGATCTCGTCCGCGATGTTGCGGATCTCGAGCACCGTCGATTCGTAATGACGGCGCTCGACGAAGGTGCCCGCACCCTGGATGCGGGTCAGCACACGCTCGGCAGTGAGCTCGCGCAGCGCACGCGACACCGTCATCCGCGCCACGCCGAACTCCTTGACCAGTTCGGCCTCGGTCGGAATCGCGCCACCGGGCTTCCAGTCCCCGTTCGCGATCCGCTCGACCACGTAGCGCTTGATCTGCTGATAGGCCGGCAGCGCACGCGCCGGCACGTCATCGCCCGGTACGCCCCCCGGCCGGGCAGCCGTGTATCGTTCCGCTTCGTTCATGCGCCCTCGATCAAATGAAGGTTGGATGACCTGCCGACCGTCTCAGCACCCATGCTTCACGCCAGCGACGGCGGCACGCCCGCGACGATGCCGGCCGCCGTCGCGATATCGTCCGCGAGCGGCCGGTCGTCGTGATACGCCGGCACGCGTTCGCGCACGTAACGCCACAGCGCGTCGGTCGGCGCCGCCCGTGACGCGCCACTCTCCTGCAAATCGTACGCCTGCGCGGCGGCCAGCAACTCGATCGCGAGCACACGCGTGGTGTTTTCGATGATGTCGAGCGCCTTCAGCGCAGCCGGCGTCGCATGGCACAGGTGATCCTCCTGCAAGCCCGACGTGATGCCGCCGTCGAGGCTCGCGGGCGCGGCGAGCCGCTGGTTCTGCGCAACCAGCGCGACCGCGGTGTACTGCGCGATCATGAACCCTGAACACGTGCCGCCCGGCGCCGCGAGAAATGCCGGCAGCCCGCTCACGAGCGGATTGACGAGACGGTCGAGCCGCCGCTCGGCAATCGCCGCGACCTGCGCCATCGCGGCCGCGAGGCTGTCCATCGCGAGCGCAATGCCCGCACCGACCGCATGCGCCTGCGAATGGACGGCCGGCGCGTCACGCGTGCCCGCGACGATCGGATTGTCGGTGACGGACGCGAGTTCGCGGTCGACGACTTCCGCGGTGACCGCCAGCACGTCGCGCGCCGCGCCGTGCACGTGCGGAATCGTGCGCAGGCTGAGCGGGTCCTGCGTATGCCGCCCGTTCGCCGCGGCGAGCATTGCGCTGTCGGCAAGCATCGCGCGCAAGCGCGCACCGACATGCCCGATGCCAGGCGAAATGCGCAGCGCCAGCGATGTCGGATCGAACGCAGCGAGCTGGCCGCCGAGATTCTCGAAGCTCGTCGCCGCGACCCAGTCGGCCCAGTCGAGCAGCCGCTCCGCACGCGCAAGCGCGAGCGCGGCGAGCCCCGTCACACATGGCGTGCCGTTGACCAGGCTCAGTCCCTCCTTGGCACCGAGCGCCAGCGGCTCGCGGCCGATGCGGCGCAACGCTTCGTCGCCACGCACGCGTTCGCCGCGATGACGCGCGTGGCCATGCCCGATACAGACGAGCGCGACGTGCGCCATGTGGGTCAGGTAGCCCACCGAACCGTGCGCCGGCACTTCCGGCAGGCAATCCTGTTCGAGAAGCGCGACCAGTTGGTCGACGATGTCGGCACGCACGCCGGAATGCCCATGCGCGTAGTTGTTGATCGCGGCCGCGATGATCGCGCGGGTTTCCGCCGCACCGAGCGGCGCGCCGACGCCGACTGCGTGGCTCATCAGGATGTTGCGCGACAGCGTGCCCTGTTGCTCCGGCGACACGATCACGTCGCACAACGCGCCGACGCCCGTGTTGACGCCATACGCGCGAATGCCGCGCGCAACGATTGCGTCGACGAGTTCGCGCGCCGCGACGACACGCCCGCGCGCCTCGTCGGTCAACGCGAGCGGCGCGCCGGCCGCCACCGCCGCAATCTGCCGCCAGTCGAGCGGCCGTGCCGAACGGAATACCGTCATGGCAGCCTCAGTTCGCGGCACGGTCATGATGGCTCGACACGAACTGGCGAAAGCGTTCGGAGCATTGGCCGCCGAACAGTTCGGCGGGCGTCCCGTCTGCATCGACCTCGCCCTGATGCAGGAACATCACGCGATTCGACACATGCCGCGCGAAGCCCATTTCGTGCGTGACGACCAGCATCGTGCGCCCTTCCTCCGCGAGCGAGCGCATCACGCGCAGCACCTCGCCGACCAGCTCCGGATCGAGTGCCGACGTCGGTTCGTCGAACAGCATCACCTTCGGATGCATCGCGAGCGCTCGCGCGATCGCGACCCGTTGCTGCTGCCCGCCCGACAGGTGGGCCGGATAGTAGCCGCGCTTGTCCGCGAGGCCGACGCGCGCGAGCAGCGCCTCGGCCTCCTCGACCGCTTCCGCGCGACTGCGTTTCTGCACGCGCAGCGGGCCTTCGACGAGATTGTCGAGCACGGTCATGTGCGACCACAGGTTGAAGTTCTGGAACACCATCCCGAGCTGCGAGCGGATGCGGTCGACCTGGCGCCGGTCGCCCGGGTGCAGCTTGCCGTCGCGCGCACGCTTCATCTTCAGCTCCTCGCCGGCGAGCGCGACCGAGCCGTCGTCCGGCGTTTCGAGCAGGTTCAGGCAGCGCAGGAAGGTACTCTTGCCCGATCCGCTCGCACCGAGGATCGAGATGACGTCGCCTTCATGCGCATCGAGCGAGATGCCCTTCAGTACGTGGTGATCGCCGAACGACTTGTGGATGTTCCTGACCGACAGGGCGACGGGAGCAGCAGTGTTCATCGAATTCTCCTGGAAGGAAGGACGCGGTCAGGATGCGACACGCCGTGCATTGCGTGCGGCGGCAGTCGCGCCGGACGGCTTCGGCGCGCGCAGATGGCCCGACAGCCGCCATTCGAGCGCGCCGAGCAGGCGTACGACGATAAAGTTCAGGCCCAGGTAGATGAGGGCCGCACACACGAACACCTCGGTCGTCCGGTAGGTTTGCTGGATGATCTGCTGCGCGACGCCCGTCACCTCCCACACGGTCACGAGGCTGGCGAGCGCGGTCGACTTGACCAGCAGCACGGCTTCGGTCGAATACGCGGGCAGGCACTGGCGCAGCGCGATCGGGCCGATCACGCGGCGCAGCAGTGCGAAGCCCGACAGGCCGATCGAATAGCCCGCCTCGATCTGCCCGACCGGCACGGCCATCAGCCCGCCGCGCAGGATCTCGGCCGTGTAGCCGGCGGTGCAAAGCGCGAGCGACAGCACGGCGCACACGTACGGCTCGCGCAGCAGCGGCCACATGAAGCTTTCCCGGATCACGCCGAACTGGCCGAGCCCGTAGTACACGAGAAACATCTGGATCAGCAGTGGCGAGCCGCGAAACACGAGGATGTACGCACGCGCAAAGCGGTTCGGCAGCCAGCGCGGCGATACGCGCATCGTGACGATCACGAGCGACAGCAGGCCGCCGAGCACGAGCGACGCGAAGAACAGGCCGAGCGTGGTCGGTACCGCCGCGAGCAGCTGGCGCAGCGTGTCGAACAGGAAGTCGAAATCGAGTGACATGTGCGCGCTCCGTCAGTTGCGTGCGAAGTTGCGGCGGAACGACCGGCCGACGATTGCTTCAGCCCGGTTGAACACGCGGTTCGACAACCCGGTCATGACCAGGTAGAGCGCGCCGCCCGCGACGAAGAACACGAAATACTGATGGGTCGAATTCGCGGCGATCTGGCTCGTGCGCAGCAGCTCCGCGAGCCCGGTGACCGAGATCAGCGCCGAATCCTTCAGGCTCAGCTGCCACACGTTGCCGATGCCGGGCAACGCGAAGCGCAGGACCTGCGGAATCAGGATGCGGCGCAGGACCATGCTGCGCGGCATGCCGATCGAGCGCGCCGCTTCGAGTTCGCCCTTCGACACCGCGAGCACGGCCGCGCGATACACCTCGGCCTGGTACGCACCGGAAATCATCCCCACCGCGAGCGCACCGATCACGAACGGCGGCACGCCGATGAAGCCGTCAGCGCCGAACCACTGGCCGACGGCCGTGACGAGCGTCGAGCCGCCGAAATAGAACAGGTAGATGACGAGCAGCTCGGGCACGCCGCGAAACACCGTCGTATACAGGTCGCCGAGCAGGCGGGCGCTGCGGTAGCGCGACAGCTTCGCGGCCGCGATGCCCGCGCCGATCACGGCGCCGACCGCAAGCGCGGCCAGCGTCAGCGCGACCGTCATCAGCGCGGCGAGCAGCAGCACGCCGCCCCAGCCTTCGGTTCCGAAGCCCAGCATTTCAAGGATCGCCATGCGTGCCTCCCGGCAAGCGTTGATAGGATCGGCAGGATGCGCGCCGCCGCGCGTCGCTCAGGCCGCTTGCGCGGCGGCGGCCGGACGTGCGCTTACGGCGTGACGTCGGTCTTGAACCACTTGTCGGCGAGCTTCTTCACGGTACCGTCCGCGAGCGCGGCGCCGATCGCCGTATCGAACTTCGTTTTCAGGTCGGCATCCTGCTTGCGGAATGCCAGCCCTTCGCCCGGGCCCCAGATCGGCCCGCCGAGCTTCGGCCCCGCGAGCACGATCGATGCGTTGTCTTTCTTCGCATTGTTCGCCGCGTAGTACGTGACATCGTCGAACGATGCGTCGATGCGGCCGGCGACGAGGTCGAGATCGCGCTCGGGCGACGTCTTGTACACGCGAATCGACGCGATGTCCTTGAAACTGTCGTTGATGAACTTCGTGTAGACGGTGCCCGACTGGATGCCGATCGTCTTGCCCTTCAGTTGCTTGCGCAGCGCGTCGACAGTGGCCTTGTCGGCATTCGCGTCACCCGACAGCTTGACGATCGGTGCGCCCGGCGCCGCCTTCGGCAGGATCTTCGTGTCGGTGACGGCAAACGTCGCGGGCGTGGCCGCATAAGGCCGCGAGAACAGCAGGATCTTCTCGCGCTCCGGCGTGATCGAGATCGCATCCATCAGGACATCGAACTTGCCGGCCTGCAGCCCCGGAATCATCCCGTCCCAGTCCTGCGCGACCATGTTGCATTGCACCTTGATGCGCTCGCACACGTTGGCGAGCAGCTCGGGCTCGAAGCCGCCGAGCTTGCCGCCCGGCAGCGTGAGGTTCCACGGCGCGTAGCCGCCTTCGAGTGCCACCGTCACGGTCTTCCACTCCTTCGCCTGCACCGGTGCGGAAAGCGTGGCCGCTACCGCCGCCATGATGCCGATCGTCCTGACTGCCCACTTGATGCGCTTGCCGTTCACGAGATTCTCCTTGCGTTGAAGTTCGTCATCCCTTCGGTCATGCAAGCGGCCTCAGGAATTTGTCTATACAAGCATGCAAGAAGAAAAACCGAGCGACAAGCGTTGATCAATAAAAACCGGGTAAACGCGGGAAATCCCCTAATTTCAGGGCTCTGACGTGCTTCGTGGTGGTGATTCATGGCACGAACATGGTGCATTCCGTACGATCTTTCGATCAGGATGACTAGACAAATTCATGATTCGACTGTTTCGCTAAACACACTAAAATCGTCGGTCGAATCCTGAAGTCATGCCTGCAGGCGCCTCGCTCGCAAAAGCGTCCCGGAGAAATCAGGCATTCGCGGCGGCGGCGGCGTGCGCCGCCAGTCAGCTCCGCTTGCCCGCATCCCGGTCAAGCCTGCGCAAGCCGTCGAGCCGCTCCGCGATCCTCGCCTCGACGCCGCGCGGCGCAGGCTCGTACCAATGCGGTTCCCGCATGCCGTCCGGCAGGTAGCTTTCGCCTGCCGCGTAGCCGTCACGCTCGTCGTGCGGATTCCGGTACGCGTGGCCGAGCGCTTGCGTCAATTCGGCACGCACGTCGCGCAGATGCGCCGGCACGTCGCGAGGCCGATCCTGCCGCACGAAGGCCCGCGCCTGCATCAGCGCCATCCCGCCGGCATTGCTTTTTGCCGCGCACGCGAGATACAGCACGGCCTGCGCGAGAGCGAGATCGCCTTCCGGTGCGCCGAGCCGGTCGCTGGTCTTGGCCGCATCGTCGGCGATCCGCAATCCGGTCGGGTCGGCAAGCCCGATGTCGTCGTACGCGATCGCAACGATCCGGCGTGCGAGGTAGCGGCGGTCGGTGCCGCCGTCCAGCATCCGGCACAGCCAGTACAGCGCGGCGTCCGGGTTCGAGCCGCGCACCGACTTGTGCAACGCCGAAATCTGATCGTAGAAATGCTCGCCGCCCTTGTCGAAGCGACGCGCGCCGGTTGTCGTCGCGCGCTCGACGAAGCTGCCGTCGATCGTCGTCACGCCCGCCGATGCTGATGCTGTCCGCACCTGTTCGAGCAGGTTCAGGAAGCGTCGCGCATCACCGTCCGCATGATCGATCAGCTTGCCGAGCGCATCGTCGTCGAACGAAAGCGTGCCGAGTGCGGTCTCGTGCGCACGCACAAACAGCGCGCGCAACGCGTCGTCGTCCAGCGGCTTCAGCACGTACACCCGTGCGCGTGAAAGCAATGCGCGATTGACTTCGAAACTCGGGTTTTCGGTCGTCGCGCCGATGAAGACGACGGCGCCGGACGTGACGGACGGCAGCAGCGCGGCCTGCTGCGTTTCGTTGAAGCGGTGGATTTCGTCGACGAACACGATCGTGCGGCGCCCCGCTTCGTCGAACACCTGCTGCGCACGAGCCGTGACGGCGCGAATGTCCTTGACGCCGCCGAGCACCGCGGACAACGCGGCGAACGCGCAGTCGAACGCCTGCGCGGTCAGCCGCGCCAACGTCGTCTTGCCGACGCCGGGCGGCCCCCAGAAAATCATCGAATGCGGCTTGCCCGATTCGAACGCCCGGCGCAGCGGCATGCCCGCGCCGAGCAGATGCGCCTGCCCGATCACGTCGTCGAGCGACGTGGGGCGCAGCGCATCCGCCAGCGGACGGTGCGGTTCAGCGGAAAACAGGTCGGACATGGGCATTGGTGGGCACGCGCATCCGGCGGCACGGGTTGCTACCGGACGCGCGGATTATGACAGCGATGCGGCGATGGCGTCGGGAAGCGACACGCCGTGGCCGGGCGGTACGCCCCGACATGCCGGCAAGTCAAAGCCGGTAACGGGTCGCGGGTGACCGCCCGACGCAGCGCCACACGCTGCACCGCGTCGCAAGCAGACCGTGTTCAACTAGAAACGCTTGTTGATCCCGACAATCGCGCCGACAGTCGTGCCCGGTACGCCGTAGAGTGCGTTATCAATCGACAGGCCGAGGCGCTCATGACCGTGATTGTTCGCCGCCCCGATCTCGGCATACAGCGACGTCGATTTCGACAGGAAGTATCGCGCGGTCAGCGCCCCGACGAGGCCATGGTTGGCCGAATCATGCGGATCCCGGACATACCACAAGCCAGAGTTGATATTCAGCTGCGGGAGCACGTAGCAGTCGACCCCCACGTTCCATATGTTGTTGCCGCCCCCGCTCGCGACACCGTTGGCGACGGTCGTCGGGACCTTGAAGCTGGTGAACGAGCCCTTCGCCGTGAATGCGCCGAAGTTGTAGAGCACGCCGATCATGCGCCCGGAGAACGGCTGCTGGAACGTCGTCAATCCGGCGTTGTTCTTTCCTTCGCTGGAGTCATACATCGCCGCATTCACGACCAGCCCGCTGTACTGGTATCGAACGGCGACCGAATACTGCTGCCCCGCGCGGAAATCGCCGGGCATCCCGCCGGGCGCGTACATCATGCTCGTGGAGAAGCCGGCGAACTGCGGGCTCGTATAGGTGACGGCGTTCGGATTGAACGTGCCGGAGAACGTCTGGTCGGCGTACACCGAAAACGCGGTGCCGAACTGTCCCGCATTGCGCGGGTCCGACTCGTAGATCGCGAGAACGAAGGGCGAATACTGTACGCCGGCCTTCAACTGGCCGAATGCGCCGTCGAGCGCGAGCCATGCCTGGCGACCGAAGAAATTGCCGTTGCTGTTGTCGAAACCGCCATTGACGAGGCTGACGCCGCTCTCCAGCTTGAACGTCATCTTCATCCCGCCGCCCAGGTCCTCCTTCCCCTGCAAACCGAACGCGGACGGCTCGAGCCCCGCGTTGATCAGACTGAACTGCTTGCCCGCGTTGCCCTGGGCCGTCGAACCCATCGTCTTGTTCGTGAACAGAAGACCGACATCCAGCGTTCCGTAGAGGGTGACGCTGCTCTGTGCGCATGCACAGGCAGGCAGCATTGCAATGCCGAACGCGAACAGCTTTTGCGTCGACGAAAGGTGACGATCTCCGAACCATGTAATCATTTTGATATCCGAAATAAATCGGTTATGTAAGGTGAAGCCGAATCGATGTACATCCCGTCCTGCTTCCTGCCGCCTGCCATCGTCCTGCTGGTCAGGCACGGGCCACGCACCGGCAGCCCGATTTCCGTCGCACGGCCGCGGGCCGGCGTTTACGGGGCCGGCCGCGATGGCCCGCCCGCGCTTTGCGCTCAGGCAGCGGCACATGGCCTGTCGCGGCAGTCATCCGCGACGTCGTCTCCGCGACTTCGTCCAGTGCCGCTGCTGCGTCATGCCAGCAGCTTCTTCCCCATCGCCTGAAGCTCCTCGAGAATGTGCGGCGGCGTCGTTCGATAGGCGCCAGCGACCGCTTCCGACTTGGTCAGGCCGATGCTCCGCCTCAGGTCGACCATCGACTCCGCGAGCTTCACCATGGCCGCGGGGCCGACGATCACGGGCACGCCCGTCCCTCGCACCTCGGTGTAGCCGGCCAGCGCAAGCAGCGCTCCACCGGGATTGCAACCGCACAGCACGGTATCGGCACCGTCCCGCACGCATGCCTGCGCGGCTTCGTCGAACATCTCGATCCATCGATCCGGTTTGCCGTTCGCGGCATCGACGATGGCGGGCCAGCACGACGGATCGAGCGCCCGCACCGGCTGGTTCCGGATGGCCCGGTGCTCCCAGCCATGCAGCCGGATGTGCGCTTCGAACGGCTCGATGAAGGCGGGCGCGATCGTCACCCACGCAAACTTCTTCCCGACCAGCTGCGCCATCAGCATCGTCGACTCCGCGCCGCCCAGCACCGGCATCCTGACCGCCTGCCGGCATTCCTGCGAGTACGCATCGATGATGCAGACGCCGGCCAGCGCGGCATCGAAGCCCTCTTTCTCCGCATCGACGATCCTGTTCACCACCTGAACCTTCGTGACGGCGCGCGGGTAAAGCAGGTTATTCGCGAACGACCGCGGCGCGTCCTCCATGTAGCGCAGCGTGATCTCGGTGTCCGGCCGCGCAATCTGCTGCGCGAACTTCAGCATCGCGCCATAGGTCTCGCGCACGCCGCCGAAGTCCGCGTCGTTCGAACGGTTTTCTGCCTGCCATACAATCCTGATTCCCATACGTGTCTCCTCCATGGATCAACCTGCCGGGCGATCGCCCGGGCCTACAGATCGAGCACCAGCCGTGCCGATTTCGAACGCGAGCAGCACGGCATCAATCGATCGTTGTCCGCCCGCTCCTCGGGCGTGAGGCACACGTCGCGATGATCCGGCTCGCCGGCCAGTACGCGCGTCTCGCACGTACGGCATACGCCCTGCCCGCACGACGTCTCGATCTCGATCCCCACCCTCGCGAGCGCCTGGACGATCGATTCGTCCTCTTCGACCATCACCACCTGCCCCGAACTCGCCACCTCGACCTCGAAGCGTTCGCTGTCGGCCGCCGGACTTTCCCCGGCCGCAAAGAACTCGTAGTGCAACTGCGCTTCCGGCCAGCCGGTCGCGCGAGCGGCGCCCAGCACGGCGTCCATGAACCCGGTCGGTCCGCACACGTACAGGTGCGTTCCGCTCTCGGGCCGTGCGAGCCGGGTGGCGATATCGAATGTCGGGGTCTCCGGCTGATCGTCGAAATGGAATTGCACGTGACGCGCATACGTTGCGCGGGAAATGCGATCGAGAAATGCGGTGCGTGCACGCGAACGCGCGCAGTAGTGCATCTCGAACGGCGCGCCGATCGCCGCCAGCCGCTCCGCCATGCAGAGAATCGGCGTCACGCCGATGCCGCCGGCCATCAACAGGCTGCGCGTCGCATCGTGCGCGAGCGGGAAATGGTTTTTCGGAACACTGATCGCGAGCTCGTCGCCGACCTGCACCCGATCGTGCATGCCCGCCGATCCGCCGCGCGAGTTCGGGTCGCGCAGTATCGAGATCTGATAGCGATGCCCTTCTTCGGGCGCGTTGCACAGCGAATACTGTCGCGTCGGCCCGCCCGGTACCGCCACGTCGATATGCGAGCCGGCCGAAAACGCCGGCATCGGCCGGCCGTCCGTGCTGACCAGCTCGAAACTGCAAATGCCGACGGCTTCCTCACGTTTCGCCGCCACGCGGACTGTCAGCCCGCCCACCCCACTCGTCATGCCTCCTCCTGGAACGGCGAGCGCGAGCGCGGGCCCGTCCGGCGCGGCCAGTGACCGCTGCCTTCGGGGCCGAGCCGGCCCGCCACTTTGCCCTGATTTTTCTTGCCCGATTGACGATGCGATCCGGCAACCGGTCGGCCGACGAGGCACGCCACGCGCTCGCCGGCCGCCTCGCCGCCCGCCCGATCCGTTGCCGTTGGCGCGATCGACGAGGTCGGCCGCTGCGCCGGTCAGTCGAGCGCGGCCTTCGCCGTCGGCGCCGCCGACCACTTGACGACCTGCTCGATCCCGTGACGGCACAGGACCTCGCTCTCGTTGAAGTAGATGACCGGCTTCGCGCCGGACGCCATGCCGACCTGCATGCTTTCGATGTTGCCCAGGTCCTCGAGCATCGAATCGGTGATGTGGGACGTGAAATGCTCGAGCTGCAGGCGCTCGCGGACCGTCGTCGCCTTCTTGTAGTAGAAGCGCGCCTCCCAGACGGTCGTCGACGCCGACGTCGGCCAGAACTCGTGCGTCCAGAACTGATTGGCCGAGATCTGCAGGTGCCAGTTCGGGAAGAACCAGTTGACGTCGCTCGCCCAGTGCTCGTGCTTCGTCGGGTTCACGCCCTTGTGCTCGACGACCGAGTTGACCTGCCCCGCCTTGCGGGTGCCCGTCACCGAATGGTCGGCCGAGAACAGCCATTGCGCGACCTTCGATTTCGCGAACGGCTGCGCGATCGGGTTGAGCCACCACGACATCGAGCGATGCGGGCCGTGAAGCCGGACGCTGATCGGCCTGCCGAACGGGTTCTGTTGCCCGATGTAGAACGGCGCCAGCGTCTTCGGGTGGATCGATGCCACGTGATAGGCCTCGCTGAAATTCTCGGCGACGGCCTTCCAGTTCGCGTTGAATTCTCCGCGCAGCACGATCGGGTGATCCGGGTTCTGGTACTCGATGCCGGTGAGCGCGTCGGCAATCGGCCCGAGGAATTCCGCGAGGCTGAGTTCGGGTTCCGTCGCGAGGTTGACGAAGATCCAGCCTTCCCAGATCTCGAGGGCGACCGGTGTCAGCCCGCATTTCTTCTTGTCGAGGCCGAAGAACCCGGATTCGTCAGGCACGTGCGCCAGCTGCCCGGCATTGTCGTACCCCCAGCTGTGGTATCGGCACACGAAGCGCTTCGCATTGCCGGACGCGCGGTGCTCGACGATGTTCGCGCGGTGCGCGCAGACGTTGTGAAATGCGCGAATCGTGCCGTCTTCCGAGCGCGCGACGATGACCGATGCGTTCAGCACCGCAAGCTGCTTCACGAAGAAATCGCCCGGCTTCGGGATGCGCTCGACGCGCCCGACCATCAACCACGCACGACGAAAGATCCGCTCGCGCTCGATTTCGTACTGTGCAGCATCGGTATAAATCGACGTCGGCACGGCGCCGGTTTCCAGGCCAACCGATTCGGTGAAATTTCCGTTGAAATCCATCGGATTATTCATTTGCACTCCTCCATTTTTTATGCAACGCAATTCCCGTCGATGACGACCTGGAATCATCCGTGAGGCTGGAAGCCCGTCACGATCTGCAGCGCATGTTGCGGCGGTGCATGCTTGATACCGGGCGCCTGGTGCATCTCGACCGCAACGGATGCGTGGCACAGTGAAAGCAGCAGGCGAAACAGGTTCCCGGCCGGCTCCGGCATGTCGTCAAGCGGGAACTGCTCCAGGTAGACGGTCGCCTCCTCCGCCCGCGCGAACATCGCGTCGTAGAACCTCACGATCTCGTCGTACGGCATCGCCGCACGGCGGATCCATCGTTCGTGCGACGTCGGTGTGCTCCATGCGGCCAGGAACGGCTCGAGATCCTCGAAACCTTTCGGCAATTGGCCCGAACCGGATGCTGCATCGTGATTCATCACACTCCTCCTCGTTCTGTCTTCGCTGATTCAAGAATGACTGCTGTTCGGCATCGGTGATCGACGCCGGCGCTTCACAACGGATTCCTAAATATTTAATGAGTTCATGACCCGCCCCGGCAACGCCGACCGACGCCGGCGTTGCCGTCGAATCAGCGCATCACCCGCCGATGTTTTCCTTGAAAACCGGGCTGACCGTGTCGAAGCTCGCGAACTTCAGGTAGGTCGTCTTCCACTCGCCGGCGATTCTCGCGAACCGGAACGCGTACGTCCCGGAGAGCAGTTGCAGAACGCCGTCGTCGGTTTGCCGGTAATAGATCACGTCGGTTTTCGCCGCCGCGCGGTCGCCGTCGATATCGATCAGCGGATTGGTGATGTGGTGGTGGCACTTCGGCACTTCCCGCCACACCTTGTGGACGAGTTGCCGGATCCCGTCGATGCCGGTGGTCTGTCCGCGCGGCAGTTCATACACACCGTCGTCGGCCCAGATGCTCATGAAGGTGGCTTCGTCCTTCTTGTCGATGCCGTGGCAGTACTTCGACATCAACGTCCTGATCTCGTGGCCGTCGACGAGTCGACCGATCTTCGCCTCGAGGCTCATATCCTTGCTTGCCATTACGCTGTCTCCTGATCTGTACTTTTGTGTGTCGCTCAGGCTTCGGCATGCATGCCGAAGCCGGTCAGCCGGCGTCCGATGCCCGACTGCCGCTGGCTTGCCTGATCGAACACACCATGATGTTATTTTTTGCCGGGCTCGCGGGCATTGCTCGATAGTCCGCTTCTATTTTCCGATCGTACGAATTTCCGGCCTGTCCGCATCGGGAGGCGCCCCCAGGTTGCCCGGGGACAGGCGCGACTCGCCCGCGGCCTGCGCACTGCGCGCCGCGTGACAGATTGAGGGGGGAATGGCGCCGGCAGAATCCGTCGTGACGCGTGCCGTCGCGCCTTCGACGGCCATACATCGCCGCATCCGCGCCCTATGGCTGCCGGCGATATTGCGTCGGCGAACAGCACATCGTTCGCTTGAATGCCGTGCAAAAGGCGCTCTCCGATTCGTAGCCGAGGGAGAACGCAATCGACGCAATGGTGTCGTCGCCGCTGCGCAGCCGATTCGCCGCCGTCAGCATGCGCCAGCGCGTGAGGTAATGGATCGTCGTGGCGCCCACCAGATCCTTGAAGCGCTGCGCGAAGATCGTCCGCGACAGCCCGGCGACGCGCGCCAGTTCCTCCAGTGTCCAGTGGTGTGCCGGATTCGAGTGAATCGCGCCGATGGCCGCACCGATGCGCCGGTCGGACAGCGCCATGAACCATCCGTCCGCCGCGCCGGCAGGCGACGTCATCAGGTGAAGCCGCAGCACCTGCACGAGCATCAGGTGCATCAGGTGATTCGACACCAGTGCGCCACCAGGTTGCGGATCGCGCAGCTCGGACGTCAGCTGGTCGAGCGACCAGCGCAGCACCTCCGCCTGGCTGGACATCCGGGGCGTACTGATGAGCGGCGGCAGTGCGTCGAACGGCATCGCGGCATACCGGTCGGAAAACCCGAAGAACCCGCTGATCAGCAGGACTTCGCCCCCGCCGTTATGAACGGCGATGCCTTCGCGCGCGACCGCCTCCATCACGGCGGTCGAGTCTTGCGGTTCGAGTGCGAGGTCGGTGGACAACACGATCCGGCGCCCGCGGTTCAGCAGGAAGCAATCCCCTTTCTCGAAGCGGATGGGCGCCTCCACGCCGTCGATGATCGCCCAGCAGCCGCCTTGCAGCACGGCGGCGAACTTGATGCCCTCGTATTCGGGAAACGCGAACGACCACGCGCCGGCGGCATCGAGCCCGGCGTGGAACTGGCTGCCGGGCTTCAGCAGGGAAAGAATGTCCGATAGCGGGTCCATGGGGAATGCTGTCCGCTGCATCGAGTCAGCCCATCCATCGCACGACGGTTTCAATCCCGCACCGGCCGGTGAAATGCCGGCCAGCGTTGCATCACGAGCTCCCGCGACGCACCGTACGCATGGCAACTGTCGATCTTGAGCGGCTTGCCGCTGGCATCGGTCGCATCCAGCAACGCTTGCGAGCGCAACGGATTGACGGCCTGAATGGCCGCCGTCGCGAGCGGCATCAGGAGTTCCCGCAGATGCGTGCACGTGTCGCCGGGCGGCAGGCGCTTGCGTACTTCGCCGCTCCAGCCCGCACCGATCCGCAACCCGACGAGCGCCTGCAGCGATTCGCCGCCGCCCGGACACTCGCGGTACGGATACGCGCGAATGAACGTGCTGACCGCTCGCACGATCATGTCGAGATCGAATACGACCCGCAAGCCGATATCGTGGATCGGCTCGTTCGCCCGCACCACGCGCAGGCCGCTCGGCGGAGTGAAGTCGTTCGGCTTGCGATCCGTGACCTGCCCTTCGACTTCGAAGAGGCCATCGCTGCGCCGGAACGCCTCGAACGCGATGTGCCTCGCATGGAGCGGCTCGCGGGTCACGCCCGGCGTCGATGGGGTAGTCGACTCGATGCTCATGATTGCCTCCATTGCCGGCCCGCCTCGTGCGACGCCCGGGCGAATGCGTGCGCCAGCGCGCGACTGCCCTGGGCGTCGTCCCACAGCAGCGCGGCCAGTTGCGTGCCGGTGGCCGCCGATGCCGGGGCCCGCGACGCCAGGCCATCGCCCTTCGCGAGGATCTGCGCGACGGTCAGCGGCCGTGCGGGTGTGCCGACGCTGTCGATCACGATCGACGAGCGTGCCGCGCCGTCCTCGAAACGAATCGCCGCGCCGGTGGCGAATCGCGTCGGGTAGTACTGCGTCAGCGCTTCGCTGAGTTCGAAGCGCACGAGTCCCGCGATTCGCCGGATCTGCGGATCGTCGAGAAACGCGTCGTCGTAGACGTCGTAGCGATACGGGCCGTAAGCGAGCGTCGCACCCACGATGTACGGGCAGCTGTATTGCGCGGCCATCGTCGACGTCGGCCGCGCGAGCATGTGCTGATCGGCGATCAGTTGCGGGCCGCTGATGACGATCTCGCGAAGGCCGGCGGTCGGTACGCTGAAGTTGTCGGTCAATTCGCCAAGCGCGTCGATGGTCGAATGGAACAGGCGGCAACACGCGTACGGCTTGAAACTGATCTCATGGATCTGCAACTGCGCCGACGGCGCGACCGCTTGCAGCGGGCCCCCGAACAGCGCGGCCAACCCGTAGACGCCTTCGACCGCGAGCCGCGGCGCCGTGACGGCATCCATCTGCGCGAACGCCGCGGCCAGTACGCCGTTACGGGCCGCAAAACCCGCATGAACCCGCTTCACCTCGCCGCCGGATGCTTCCGCGGAAAACTGCATCGATCCGCTGGCCTGCGACAACGCGTGGCCCCATGCGCGAATCAGCGACTCATCGGTCACCGGCTCGCCGCGTTGAAAGGCATATAGCGCCGCACACGCGGTGGCGGCGCCGAATGCACCGAAGATCGCCGTAGGATGGAAGCCGCGATGCACGGTCTCGAGGCCGCCCGCCGCGACGCCGACCAGCGCCATCGCCTCGTAGCCCGCTGCCACAGCACGGAACAACTGTGCCTGCGACGCGTCGATGTCCGCCGCCACCGCGAGTGCCGCGGGAATGACGGCCGCGCCCGGATGGCTCAGCGTGGCGTTATGCGTATCGTCGAGTTCGTAGCTGTGCGATGCCGTGCCATGCACCAATGCTGCAATGGAGGCTTCCGCCGTCCATTCGCAACCCGGCACGGGGCTCGCGCCGGTGTTCGCAAAGCGGCGCGTCCATTCCGCGATCTGGCCGGTCCACGGCCGGGTCACACCCCATTGCGACACGATGAAATTGTCGAGGAACAGCCGGCGCAACGCTTCCGTGTCGGCGTCGGTCAGGTGCCCGTTCGCAACGTGCGCGACATGGGCGGCGATCGTTGCGGTGACGTCGGTTGATACGCGTGCCGACGCAACGGCGCCGCTCTCGAACTTCATTGCCTGTCTCCTGCCGTGACGTGCCGGTCGATTCACGCCGCGGCTCGAGTGCGTTGCCCGATGCGCGAATGAATGCGGGTGGCGCGCCACGCAAATGTATTGTGGCCGGCGGCGTGAAATCCCGCGCCGGATATGCAGCGAACTGCGCGTTGTCAGGATGATTCGTGCGTCGCGGCAAAGTCAATTCGAGCGGCGCGAGCATTCCGTACTTTGAAAACTTGACCGCGTCGATCCGGCAACGCGACGTGCGCGATGGAGGGCGCACTCGATCGCGCGATCCGGACGCCGGCATTCATGTGCCAACCGTACGCGATGCCGATTTGTACGATCTAGCAATAAAAGCGGACGCAGCCGCATGCCGGGTTCGGCATCCGTCACTTACGATGCCATGCGGCGCAATTGTCCGGCGAAGCGACAGCCGCCCCGGAATCCAGTCGACGGGTTCCCGATCGAGACCGGACCGAGATCCGCGTTCGACGCATTCAGACACGACATTCGGAACGAACGATCGCCGGAACCGGGCGAATTCATCACGTCCGTCGCGTGTTTCGCGTCAGCGCCAACGCAATAAAAAACCCCAGGAGACATCATGCAGATAACGTTGACCGGCAAGGTTGCCGTCGTGACCGGCGCAGCCCAGGGCATCGGCCGCGCCATTGCGAAGCAGTTCGCGGCATGCGGTGCCGACGTGGTCGTGAACGACATCGACGAGCAACGGATAGCAACGGCCGTCGCGGCCATCAAGGCCGAGATTCCCGGTGCGAAGGTGCGCGGCGCGGCCGCCGATCTGTCGACTGCTGCCGGCTGCGACAGGCTCGTCACGCAAGTGCCCGACTGCGACATCCTCGTCAACAACGCGGCCATTTTCGAAACCGCCGATTTCTTCGACATTCCGGACGCCACCTGGCAACGGTATTTCGACGTCAACCTGATGTCCGGCATCCGCCTGTCGCGCGCCTACCTGCCGGCGATGGGCAAACGCGACTGGGGCCGCGTCGTGTTCATCAGTTCCGAGTGCGGGATCAGCACGCCGCCCGACATGCTGCACTACACGATGACCAAGACCGCGCTGCTCGGCATCTCGCGCGGCCTCGCGAAGCGCATGGCCGGCACGGGCGTCACGGTGAACGCGGTGCTGCCGGGGCCGACGTTGAGCGAAGGCGTCCAGACCTTCCTGGAAGCGGAGATCCGTCGCACCGGCAAGACCATCGAGGAGCAAGGCGCGGAGCTGGTCAACGCGCTGCGCCCGTCCTCGATCACGCGACGCTTCCAGTCGGTCGATGAAGTGGCCAACCTCGTGCTCTACACCTGCTCTCCGCTCGCGTCGGCCACCACCGGTGCAGCGCTGCGCGCGGATGGCGGCGTGGCCGACACGCCCATCTGAGCACGCAACCGCCCCGCGGGCTCGGCACCGGTCGCGACACGCGAACCGGCATCGAGCCGAGCCGCGGTGCAACGTATCGACGCTGCGACAGCGGCTGAACCGGATGTCTTCGTTCGAGCCGATGCCACGCAGCAGATGTTCCCGAACGACGTACGAATCATCCGGAGTATCGAATGTTGAATGAATCGCTCGCCACGACAGATCACGCGCCGCTCAGGCGCCATGAACATCTGTACATCGACGGTGCGTGGGTCAAGCCGATCGACGGCGAACTGGCCGAGAGCATCGATCCGGCTACCGGCCGGCCCTGGGCAATCGCGCCGATGGGCGGGCCCCAGGACATCGATCGGGCGGTGGAAGCGGCACGCACTGCCTTCCACGGCACGTGGCGCAGCACGCCCGGGCATGTCCGCGCGGCACTGCTGCGCCGCCTGGCGGAATTGTTCAGCGCGGCGATCCCCGAGCTCGCGGTCATCGAGTCGCGCGACAACGGCAATCTCGTCCGCGAACATCGCGCGAGCCTCACCGCACAAGTGCAGTGGTACCAGTGGTTCGCGTCGATCGCGGACAAGGCGCAAGGCGCGACCATCCCGATCGACGACAGCGTCCATGCATTTACGACGCGCGTCCCGATCGGCGTCGTGGGCGCGATCATTCCGTGGAATGCGCCGCTGCTCGCCACCTGTCTCAAGGTCGGTGCGGCGCTCGCGGCTGGTTGCACCGTCGTCGTGAAGCCCGCCGAGCAGACCCCGGTGTCGGCGCTCGAACTCGCACGGCTGGTTCACGAAGCAGGCTTTCCGCCGGGCGTGTTCAACGTCGTACCCGGCTACGGGCGTACCGCCGGCGCGCATCTGGTCAAGCATCCCGACGTCAACAAGATCTCGTTCACGGGCGCCAGCCAGACGGCGAAGCACATGGTGCGCGACGGCGCCGACAACCTGAAGCGCTTCACGTTCGAACTCGGCGGCAAGGCGCCGCATATCCTCTTCGCGGATGCCGATCTCGACAACGCGATCAACGCCGCCACCGCGTCGGCCTGGCGACTCACCGGCCAGAGCTGCGCACTCGGCTCGCGCGTGCTGGTCGAGCGGCCGATCTACGACCGCGTCGTCGAAGCGTTCCGAACCCGCGCGAAAGCGGTGCGCGTCGGCATGCCGTCGGTCGACTCGAATCACATGGGCCCGCAGTCGCATGACGTGCAGTTGGCCAAGACGCTGTCCTACGTCGAAGCCGGCAAGCAGGACGGCGCCGAGCTGGTCGCCGGCGGCCGGCGGATCACGACGCCGGAGCTTGCCGCCGGTTATTTCGTCGAGCCGACGGTGTTTGCAGGCGTGACCAACCAGATGCGGATCGCCCGCGAGGAAATCTTCGGGCCGATTGCCTCGCTGATTCCGTTCGACGGCGAGGACGAGGCCATTGCGATCGCGAACGATACGCCCTACGGGCTGACCGCGGGCCTCTGGACGCGCGACGTCGGACGGGCGCATCGCGTATCGAACCGCATCGACGCCGGCATGGTCTGGGTCAACACCTACTCGTTCCTGCGCTGGTCGACGCCTTACGGCGGTTTCAAGGCCAGCGGCTGGGGGCGTGAGAACGGCATCGACGCGCTTGAACCGTACCTGGAAACGCGGACCACCGTGATCAGCACGACGGGGCAGTTTCCGAACCTGTACGAGGATTGAGCGGGTTCATACGGCCAACGACTTTCGCTGCAACGTTGGCCGTTCCGGATTCGCGCGGAATGCCTCACCGGGACAATCCGGCTCGCGCAGATCGTGCCTGCACAACCCGGGCAGCAGCCCGTCGGACAGAACACATAGGCCGCGCCGTTCGACGCAGCGGATCAGGTCGGTACGTCCGAGAGCGGCAGCGACCGCTGCGGGCGCCTGGTGATACGGAAAATCGCATTGGCCACCGCAGGCGCCACCGGCGGCACCGATACCTCGCCCACACCGCTCGGCGCAGCCGCACTGGGAACGATACTGATATCGACTTGAGGCATGTTCCGCATCTCCAGGATCCGGTAATCGGTGAAGTTCGATTGCTCGACGCGTCCGCGCTCGAACGTCACGCGGCCATGCAGCGCGGCACTCAACCCGAACACGATTCCGCCCTCGACCTGCTGGCGCACGATGTCGGGGTTGATCACGTATCCGCAATCGATCGCACACACGATCCGGTGTACGTTCACGCTGCCGTCGCGGATTGACACGTCCGCCGCCATCGCGACGATCGATCCGAACGATGCATGCAACGCGCATCCCCATGCGCGGCTACCTTCCGCCGATTCTGGCTGCTTCAGGCCGGCGGCGGTCATCGCCGTATCCAGCACCTTCAGATAGCGCGGATGGCGCGTAAGCCACGCACGCCGCAACGCAACCGGATCACGCCCGGACTTTGCCGCGATCTCGTCGACGAAGGTCTCCAGGAAAAACGCGTTATAGGAATGGCCGACGCTCCGCCAGAACCCCACGGGCACCGGCAGCGCCACGTTGACGTGCTCGACATGCTGGTTCGCGATCTCGTACGGCATGTCGAACAGGCCCTCGGCCACGCAGCGGTCGAATCCGATGCCCGGGAAACCGAGGATGCGCGTGAGTTCCTGCCCGATGATCGACTGGCCGGCGCTGCGAGACGCAATCGCATCGCAATGGCCGTCGACCACGTGCGCGCGAAGCCGCGCGTGGATCCGCGGCCGATAGAAGTCGTGCCGTATGTCGTCCTCGCGGGACCAGATGACCTGGACCGGACGCCCTTGCGCGTGCCTGGCAACCTGCACTGCCTGCGCGACGAAATCGGATTCGAGACGCCGCCCGAAACCGCCGCCGATCAGCGGCACGTCGATCTCGACCGCGCTCGCGTCGACATTCGCGGCGCGAGCGGCCGCCATCCGCGCGAGCGTCGCCGTCTGGGTCGGTGCCCACAGCCTGACCTTGCCGTCATGCACCTGAGCCGTGCAGTTGATCGGCTCCATCGGCGCGTGCGCGAGGTACGGCACCGTATAGACTGCGTCGAGTACCGAGTCTGGCGACGCAGCAGCAAGCACGGCTTGCGCATCGCCGAGCGAGCGATAGCGGAACCCGCTCGCGTCGCCATTCAGCGCCGCGGACAAGCGGGCGTCGATGTCGGCGCTGCCCAGCGAGGAGTCGGCCTGCTCGTTCCACACCGGCTGCAGGCGTTCCAGCGCCCGTCTCGCCTGCCAATAATGCTCGGCGATCACCGCGACGCCGGCACTGCCGCCGAAGTTCGCCGCACCTCCGTCGAATGGCGCAACCGCGATGATTCCGGGCATCGCCATGACTGCGGCGGCGTCGACCGAACGCAGCGTACCGCCGAGCGTCGGGCACAACGCGACGGCCGCATAGCACAGGCGAGGCGGCCGGACGTCCAGTCCGAACTTCGCCGATCCGTCGACTTTCGACGGCACGTCCACGCGCGGCGCCGCGTGCCCGAGCAGCGTGTACGTCGCCGGGTCCTTCAACCGCACGGCCGATTCGGGCGGACGCAGCGGCGTGCGCGACCCAACGAGATCGCCGATCGGCTGGCGCAGCGTACCCGGCCCTACGACAACCCCGTCGCGAATCGCGATCCCCGAAGGATCGACGCGCCAGTTCCGCCCGGCCGCTTCGACCAGCATGCTCCTCGCGCTTGCGGCCGCCTCGCGCAGCGGTTGCCACGCATCGGCCACGCTGCTGCTGGCGCCCGTGATGATCAGCCCGAGCTCGCGCGCGGTTTTCGCGAGCAGCCATCGCGCGGTGCGTGCCCACGGTGCGTCGGCGTCGTCGGGGTGAATGGGCAGCAGACCGTCGGCGAGCCCCGCGACGTTGCCGTAGATCCGCTCCGTCGTAACGTTTTGCGTGCGCACCGCCTGCAGCGGCACGCCGAGTTCCTCCGCCACCAGCATCGAGAACGCGGTCTGGATGCCTTGCCCCATTTCGACGCGCGGTAACGCGACCGTCACCGTGCCGTCGTGCGACAGCTTCACCCAGCCGTTCAGCGCAATCGTCCCGTCGCCGCCGGGAAAATTCGTGGGATCGCCCAGCCGGCTGCGCGGCGGCAGGCAGCCCCAGCCGACGACGAGGCCGCCGGTGACGCCGAGCGCGCCCAGCAGGAAACGGCGGCGCCCACGCTTCGGCGCCGGCGCGTTGTCGTGCGTTTCGGTGGCGCTCATTCCGACGTATTCCGTTCGCTGCGGGCAGCCAGCCGGATCGCGTCGCGCACCCGCCCGTAGGTCCCGCATCGGCAAAGGGTCGTCACCGCTTCCGCGATCTGGTCGTCGGTGGGATCGGGACGGCGTCGGAGCAGTGACGCAGCCATCAACATGCCGGACTGGCAGTAGCCGCACTGTGGCACCTGCTCCTCGATCCACGCCCGCTCATTCCGACGGATTCCGTTCGCTGCGGGCAGCCAGCCGGATCGCGTCGCGCACCCGCCCGTAGGTCCCGCATCGGCAAAGGTTCGTCATCGCTTCCGCGATCTGGTCGTCGGTGGGATCGGGATGGCGTCGGAGCAGTGCCGCCGCCATCAACATGCCGGACTGGCAGTAGCCGCACTGCGGCACCTGCTTCTCGATCCACGCGCGCTGCAGCGGATGCAGGCCGCGTGCGCCAAGATGTTCGATCGTCGTCACCGTCCGGCCGTTCGCCGCGGCGGCCGGCAGGATACAGGTGCGCATCGCGTCGCCGTCGACATGCACCGTGCACGCGCCGCAGGCGCCGATCCCGCAGCCGAATTTCGTGCCGGTCAGGTTCAGGTGATCGCGCAGCACCCACAGCAGCGGCGTGTCGGGATCGCAATCGATGCGCCGCCGTTCGCAGTTGACTTCCAGTTCGACCATGTCGCCTCTACCTTCAGTTCGCGCCAGCACCCGGTTCGACAGGCTTTCCGCCGAGCGATTTCGCCAGCGCCGTTGCATTCTTCGCGGTCATCGCATAGATCGACAATTGCGGATTGTTGCCGATGCTGGTCGGGAACACCGAACCGTCGAACACCGACAGGTTGCCGACGCCATGAAATCGCCCCTCGCTGTCGACGACCGCCCGCTTCGGATCCTCGCCCATCGCGCACCCACCCATCAGATGCGCGGTGAACAGCGGCGTCCTGAACTTCTTCATGGACAATCCCGCGATCGCCTGTCGCGCGCTTTGTGCAGATGGATACCAGGTCGAATCCATATGCACCGGCATCACGCGCTCGGCTCCTGCCGCGAATTGCGCGTCGGTGAGGCTCAGCATCGCGTGCCGGATGCCGCGCCATTGATAGTCCGTGACGTCGTAGTCCAGCACCGGAAAACCGTCGTCCGAAATGCGCACGACACCGCCCTGCGATTCGTCGTGGAAGCCGTCCCGCAACATGACGCCCATGCACTGCATGTACGGCAGTTCTGCCATGTCCTGCGTCAACGCACGTTCCTGGAAGCGCATCATGCCCGACGCAAGCGCCGGAAACACCGGCGCCACCTCGATCTTGTAGCTCGAGCGCGACGGATCCTCGTGCTGCCACTGGAATTCGTCGGACGCGATCGACTGAGGCGCCCCGTAATAACCGTCGATCTTGTCGGGCATCCGCGCCATCGACAGCGTGATCGGATGGATCGTCGTGCGCTTGCCGATGCGCGCATGAGGATCGGGCGCGTTGGAACGCAACAGCAGCGCCGGCGTGTTGAGCGCGCCGCCCGCCAGGATGTAATGCTTCGCGCGCACCTCGACCGTGATGCCGGTTGGTTCGATGCACTGCGCATCCAGCGCCCGCCCGACGAGCCCGGCAATGCGGCCGTTGTCGAACGTGACACGCTCGACGCGCACATGGTGAATCAGCCGGGCGCCGTTTTTCAGCGCAGCCGGCACGGTCGTCACGAGCATCGACTGCTTCGCGTTGACGGGACACCCGAGGCCGCAGTACCCGCTGTTCCAGCAGCCGCGCACATTCCTCGGAATCACGTGCCACTCCCATCCGAGACGCTCGCAGGCGCGCCGAAGCGCCGCATTGTTCGCGTTCGGCTCCGCCGCCCAGCGCGCGACACCGAGGCGCGCCTCCATCGCCGCGAACCAGGGCGCCATCTCGGCTTCGCCGGCGCCCTTGATGCCGTATTCCGCGGCCCAATGCGCGAGTGTCTGCGGCGGCGTCCGGAAGCTCGACGTGAAATTCACCACCGTGCTGCCGCCTACGGTGCGCCCCTGCAGGATCGCGATCGCACCGTCGGAGCTGGCGCGCGCGCCGCCCTCCTGGTACAGCTCGCGATAGGCACGGAGTTCCTGCATGTCCTTGAAACTCGCGCTCGTGCGCAACGCCCCTTCCTCGAGCATCAGCACGTTCAGCCCGGCGGCACTCAGGATCTCCGCGGCCGTGCCGCCGCCCGCACCCGTGCCGACGATCGCCACGTCGGCCTCGAACGTACGATGCTCGCGGAATGCCGATGCATCGTCGACCCGCCATCCGCCGGCCATGCCGTGCGTATAAATGTCGTCTATCGCCATCGCGCTGCGCCCCTCAACTGTTGATTGCCCGGTACATCGGCGCCCACGGTCCCGGATATCCTGCTGTCCGATATCCGTCCTCGGTTCCGTAATACGGCGTCGCGCACAGTTTCACCAACGCGCGGTATCCGCCATTCAACAAGCCGAACGAGCTGCCGCGCCAGCGGTCGAGGAAGCGTGCGATCTCGTCGGCGCCCGCATCTCGCCACGACCTGGCGAGCCCCGCAAGCGCCCAGCGCGACGGGGCGAATTCGAGCAAGTGCAACAGCTTCCGGAGATCGCGCTGCGCAGGCGGCGCCGCGCGCCATAACAACGCGTCGAGTTCGCGCAGCACTTCGTCGAGCCTCGCGGCGGATAACGCCGCGCCGGCCAGCACGACCGGCATCACCGCGGAAAACAGCTCGACGTCGGCACGCGTCAGGAAGCGATAGCCGGCAGCCGGCCACGCCGATCGCTCACGGTCGGTCAGACTGACGCCGACGCCCGCCAATCCCGCGAGCACACTCGCCGCCACGCCGACTTTCAACAGGGTCCTGCGTCTGGGGTCGACAACCACTTCAGTACTCACAACGGCCTCCTCCCGGCGCTTGACCGCCGTGTTCTGTCATTCATCTTCCGCACCCAAGCGCAGTCCGTGCGACCTGCACCAATTGCGCTATCGGGCAAGCGCTTCCGAAGCCGCGCCGGGCGACGCTTGCGCGTCGCGCGTTCTCGCCATCGCGATACTCAGTGCCTGGACGCTCGCACCGGCCTCCCGCGCAGCACGCGCAACCGGATCGTCAGCATCGAGCGCGGCAAGTCTTGCGGATCGTTCGCTGTCGGACAGCGAACGGTCCGCGACCACGCGCAGCGCCTGGAGCTGGCGCCGATCGTCCTGATCCGCCTGACCGAACCAGGTCAGCGCGACGTCGGGCAGCCATTGGCGCTGGAGCGCCGCACGCGCCGTCAGGACCCGGCCGATACGCTCGATATCGGCTGCCGACATCCCCGCCGGCGCCGCGCCATCCGCCAGTCCGGCCGTCTGCATGTCGTGCTTCAATGCGCCGAGATAGCCGAGATAGCGTGTCCACAAATCGATCGCCTCGCTGCCCGCCGGCGCGTGCAGCATCGCCGCGATCCGTGCGCGAACCGCCGCGTCGATCTGTGCATGGGTTCGCGTATCTCCGGCGGACAGGTAGTAGTCGAATACGTCCCGCACCCGACCGTCCTTCACGAGATGCCCGTCGCGATCGGCCCGCAGCCCATCCGGCACCGTCACACCGGGCAGCAGCGGCGCGGAAACCGACGCCGGCGCCGTGAAGGACGAAGCACCGCGCGTGTCCGGCCGTATTCCCGGCGCCGCCGCATGGCCGGCGTCACCCTTCCCGGACTGCGGCTGCGCGAGCCAGACAGCGCCCGCCGCGATACCGGCCAGCAGGACACCGATACCCAGCTTTGCGGTTCGCGTACGGGGCCGCGCCGTACCGATTGCCTTCGTCATGATCGAAACGCTCCGCCGTTACATCCCGAGGTTCTTGAGACGATTCGCGTGATTCACGATGACCCGCACCGGATTCGGTTCGAACGGCGGCACCAGTCCGGCCAGTTGATTGATTTCCGTCAGATGGTTCCAGTGGTATGTGCCCAGCACCTGCCCGAAGCGCGCACTGCATACGCCGATCACGCCGTCGTTCGCACCGTCCTGCGCGGCCAGCACCATCGGCTGAAGCACACCCATCAACGTGCTGCCTACCAGATCGTGAGAAAACGGCGGTATCGGCGCGTCACCCGTCCACGAATACAGCATCTGCTGGATCGTCGTGCCGTCAGGCGCCGTCCGGGTGTCCACGACCTGCCGGACACCGGTATCGTCGTTCGCTCCCACGCATTGCGCGGTACTCAGGCCGGCGCTCGGATACTGCGCGTTGAACTGCGCGATGCCGGCGCGGGACGCCTCGCTCAGCAGCGCGGAGGCACGCACGGCGCCATCGCTGCCGTTCACCGCATCGCCGACCAGCCCGGCGGCCGTGAAGCCCGCGACAGCCAGAGCCTTCGACGCAGGGTTCGCCAGCAGCAGGTCGGCCAGGCCCATCCCTTTGTGCGGCGTGCCGATCGTCGTCACCGACGCGATGTTCGGCGCAATCGTCGCTGCCGCGTAGCGCGCCGTGATGCCGCCCTGGCTGTGCGCGATCAGGTTGACCTTGTCGACGCCGAGCACGGCCATCAGCGCCTTGATCTGGTCGACCAGGATCGGCCCGCGCACATAGTCGGTATCGACCGCCGGCAGGGATGCGACGTAGACCGTCGCTCCGGCCCTGCACAGTGCCTCCGGAATGCCGTACCAATACCGGTAGCCCGGCAACAGGAAATTCGGCGCGGTACCTGTCGCGCCCGTCACCAGAACGATCGGATATTTCGTCTTTGCATCGTCACTTACGCTATCGAAAATGCCGGGACTGCAATGATTCTGGTACAAGAGCCCCGGCGCCGGCTGTGTCGACTGAGCAAACGCGGCCGGCATCGCCGCCACCGCCAACATCGTCACCCCTGCAAGCAACAAAAACCGCAACGCTGCATATTTCATGTCACTTCTCCTGTAATTCGGGTCGCGTCCGTCTCCTGCCACTTGCAGACGCCCCCGTGGATCAAGCCCGCCGTGTGCGGGCCCGAACGATGAAAGCCGCGATGCCGGCAGCGGCATCGCGGCTGCCGGCCGCCTCGACCATGTAGCGATGCTCGAGATCGAGCTGCGACTGCAGCGAGCAGTCGAACGCACCATCGACGAGCTGCTTGATGCGCGCCAGCGATAGCGGCGACATCTGCGATAGCTGCTGCGCGAACGCGTCGGTCCGCGCAGCGAGTTCGGCGTCCGGCACGACTTCGTTGACCAGGCCCCATTCGAAACACTGCTTCGCAGGCACTGTCACGTTCGTCATCAGGATCTGCTTGGCCCGCATCGCACCGATCCGGCGCGTCAGGAACCAGGATGTCCCGGCATCAGGCGTCAGCCCGATCGCCGCGTAACCTCCGCCGAGCCGCATCGAGTCGGCCGCGATCACGAAATCGGCGCACAGCGCGAGACCGATTCCGCCACCGCCGATCGCACCGCACACCGAACTGACGACTGGAACGTCGGACATCGCCAGCCGGTGCATTGCCGGATGCAATATCGTCAGT
Organism: Burkholderia sp. Se-20378; assembly: GCF_017104665.1. Classification (NCBI taxonomy): domain Bacteria; kingdom Pseudomonadati; phylum Pseudomonadota; class Betaproteobacteria; order Burkholderiales; family Burkholderiaceae; genus Burkholderia; species Burkholderia sp. Se-20378. The sequence goes on from NZ_JAAGPG010000001.1 coordinate 110,570, forward strand.
ACATCGTCGAGCGCGTCGGCAAGCGACGACCCGAGTTCGGCGAAGTAACGGATGCTGCCTCCGACGCAGAACGTACTCGACGAGGAGCGGACCACGATGACGCGTGCATCCGGGTCGCCGAGCGCCTGATCAATGCTGTCGACCAGCGCAAGCGTCGCGTCGCGGTCGATCGCATTGCCTTGTTTCGGCCGGTTCAAGACGATGGAGCCGATGGCCCCCTTCCGCTCATAGAAAATTGCGTCATTCATGATCCGTCCTCCAATTGCATCCCGTCTCGGGTCCAGTCGTTGCGATCAGAACGTATAGGTCACGCCGACAAACGAGATGAGGGGATTGAGCCCGACCTTCGCCTTGCTCACCAGTGTGACGCCCGCGGCGGTCGTGCCGGTCAGCGTGAGCGTCGTCTTCAACGGCATGTACGCCAGCGAGCCGGTGATCGACCAATGCTTCGAGAGCTTGTAGTTGCCGCCGATCTCGAACACCGGGTTCCACGACGACGAGCCGGAGACCGTCGCCGAACCGCCCGGCCCCACGGAGTCGTGCAGGAACGCGCTGTTGGTGATCGCACCGTTGTAGATCCACGTATAGTTCACGCCGATGCCGACGAACGGCCGGAACTTGCTCTGCGCCTCGAAGAAGTGGTAACGCACGTTGAGCTGCGGCACGCCCGGCTTCGCATGGGCGATGACGCCGTATTTGGCGAAGGCACCGCTGCCCTCGAAGTCCAGATAGATCGGATAGCCGCCCTGCAGCGCGACGCCGATGTGATCGGTCACGTAGTACTCGAGCATGACCCCGAGCGTATTCGCATCGTTCGCGTGTCCGCCGGTTCCCGTCTCCGTCTGGTTCACGGTCTTCCCCCCGACACTCACCAGCGTCAAAGGATCAGCCGATCCGTTGATCACCGCGTGCGTCCAGCCCGTAGACACGGAGAAACTACCCGCCGACTGTGCACAGGCACTGCCGCTCGCCACACCCAACGACATCGCGCAAATTCCCGCGGCGATGCCTGCGCCATGAATTTTCCACATCCTGATGTCTCCAATATTTTTGGTACGGTCTTCGCTCGAACGGCGAATCGCATTGCACTGCGTTTCCTTCCTGCTACCCAGCCCCCTTCCCTGATTGCCTCCTATTCGTTAGACATCCTATTTTTAATAAAGAAGAAATGAACTTCGATCTACACGTGCGGGTCAGGTCGCGTTCAGGTTCGCGCCGGCCGTCTCGATCATCGGCTTGACGCTGTCGATCGCACCGCCGCCGTCGCACGGAACGATCGCGCCGGAAATGTACGACGCCGCGGACGACCCGAGGAACATCGCCAGATTCGCGATGTCATCGGCGGTGCCCAGCCGCCCGAGCGGCACGCGTTGCTGCACGAACGACCCTTCCTCTTCATGCCCTTCCGGCGCTAGGCGACGCATGCCTTCGGTACCGGCGATCGGCCCGGGAGAAATTGCGTTGACGCGAACGCCGGCTCCGCCCCATTCGATCGCCAGCACGCGGGTGAGTTGATCGACCCCCGCCTTGGCCGCGCAGACGTGCGACTGATAGCGCATCGGGATCACGGCCTGCGGCGCGGTGATGTTGATCACCGACGCACCCGGCTTCGACAGATAGGCAAACGCTTGCCGCATCACGTGAAACGTGCCGTTCAGGTCGATATCCACGACCACCTTGAAGCCGTTCGACGAAAGCTGGTTCGCTTCCGCGAGAAAGTTTCCTGCCGCGCCGGACACGAGCACGTCCACTGGGCCGAATGTCTTGCAGGCGGCCGCGAACGTCTGGCCCACCGCGTCGAAATCGCGCACGTCGGCGGTCATGCCCTGCGCTACCGCGCCCCGCTCCCGCAGGACGGCGAGTGCGCCGTCCACGTTCTCCTGCTTGCGGCTCACGATGGTCACGCGTGCCCCGCGATCGGCGAACGCGCTCGCAATACCGAAGTTGATACCCGTCGTTCCGCCGAAGACGGCGACATGCTGGCCGGTGAAATCAAAGGTGGTCGTCATGATGGCCTTGAACTCCGTTTTCCTAGTCTTTGCGCTGCAGGATCGCGACGGACACCGCACTGCCCAGGCCGCCGTTATGCTGGAGCGCGGTACGCGCGCCTTCGACCTGCCGCACGCCCGCTTCGCCCCGCAACTGGTGCGTCAGCTCGACGATCTGCGCAAGGCCGGTCGCGCCCAGCGGATGCCCCTTCGACAGCAGCCCGCCCGACGGGCAAACGACGACCTGCCCGCCATACGTGTTCCGTCCGTCGAGTACGAAGCGCTCGAGATCCGATTCCTCGCAGAAGCCGAGGCTCGCGTACGAGATCAGTTCGTTGCTGACGAAGCAGTCGTGCAGCTCCGCCACGTCGATGTCTTTCGGATCCACGCCCGCACGCCAATATGCGCAGTTCGCAGTGCGCCGGGTGGCCGCGCGGCTCAACGCATCCGGCACGTTGGGGGGATCGAGATCGGACGCGATATCGCTCTGCATTTCGTGCGCCAGGATCACGACGTCCGACCGCAGGCCGTGACGCTTCGCGAACGCCGGGCTGCACACGATCACCGCCGCCGCGCCGCAGCTCGGCGCACATGCGTAGAGCTTGCGCAAGCGCCCCCAGACGGTGGGCGCGGACAGCACGTCCTCGACGGTCATCGGCTCACGGAAGATCGCATACGGGTTGTGCTTCGCATGCGTACGGGCCTTGACTGCAATCCGGGCGAACACGTCGTCCGAAATACCGAGTTCGTTCGCCGCCCACATCAGTTGCGAGCCGAACATCAGCAACGCCGGCGCGATCTCGTCCGCCTCGGCCCCGAACCCCATCGCTTCCACGACGCTGGCGCGATGGCGTTCGAGCGGATCGGCGTGCTTCGGAAACACGCGCCCGAGCGCACCCGGCGGCATTTCCTCGAAGCCGACCGCGAGCGCACACTCCGCCGCACCCGACAGCACGGCCTGGCGGGCAAGATAAAGTGCGGACGATCCCGATGCGCAGTTGTTGTTGACGTTCGTGATCGGTATGCCGGTCATGCCCGCGCGATAGAGCGCACGCTCGCCCGAGCACGAATCGCCGTAGACGAAGCTCGCAAACGCCTGGTCGATCAGCCCGTAGTCGATCTTCGCGTAATCGAGCGCCTTGCGCACCGCGCGCTCCGCCATCACGTCATACGGTTCGCACGTCCCGGGCCGCACGAACGGCACCATCCCCACCCCAGCGATCACCAATTGATTCGACATAGTCATTCCGTATTCAGATCGTGCGACCGCAGTCGGTCCAGTAGCGCGCACGCAGGTCCTTCTTCAACACCTTGCCGTTCGGGCTGCGCGGCAGCGAGTCGACGAACTCCACCGACTTCGGCGTCTTCACGCTCCCCAGCCGTTCCTTGCAGAGTGCGATGAGCTCGTCCTCACCCACTGCCATGCCCGGGTTCAGCTCGACCACCGCCTTCACCGCCTCGCCCCACTCGTCGTGCGGCACGCCGATGACCGCGCAGTCCTGGACCGCCGGATGCGCCCAGATCACCTGCTCGACCTCGCTCGGATAGACGTTGAACCCGCCCGTAATAACGACGTCCTTCTTGCGATCGGTGATGCGCAGGTAGCCGTATGCATCGAGATGGCCGACGTCGCCGGTGTGCAGCCAGCCGTCGACGATGGCCTCCTCGGTCTTTTCCGGGTTCTTGTAATAGCCCTTCATCACGAGATCGCCGCGCACGCAGATCTCGCCGGTTTCGCCGGCGTCCAGCGGCTCGTTGCGCTCGTTCATGATCGCGACACGCGTCAGCACGGCCGGACGGCCGCAGGACGAAAGCCGCTCGTCGCCGGCTGCCTTGCCGTCGAGCAGGTTCTCCTCGGGGCGCTTGATCGCGATCGAGCCCGGTGCCTCCGTCTGCCCGTATGCTTCCATCATCACGGGCCCGAAGATCGAGATCGCCCGCTTCAGTTTCTCGACCGACATCGGCGCAGCCCCGCAAATGAAGTACTTCAGCGACGCGTAGTCCCGATACTCGACATCGGGCAGGTCCAGCAACCGGTAGATCACGGTCGGCGGCAGGAAGAACTCCGTCACGCGATGCCGGCCGATCGCGTCGAGCAGCGCGTCGGGATCCGGTTTGGTCAACACGACGACGGTGCCGCCCCGCGCGGTACACGGCAGCGACAGCACGCCGGCGGTGTGCGTCATCGGCGCGGCGGCGAGATTGACGATCCGCTCGTCCGATCGATAGCTGCACGCGACCATGAACTGCGCACAGAACGTCTGGAAGCTGCGATGCGTGTTCATCACCCCTTTCGGCAAGCCCGTCGTGCCGCCGGTCGGCATCACGGCGATCGTGTCGTCCAGGTCGTAGTCGATCTCGGGTGGACGCGACGACCGGCCTTCGCACCACTGTTCGAGTGTCTGCGCACCTTCCACCACGCCGTCGATGCAGACGGTCAGGCGGATCTTCGGCAATGCTGCCCTTACCTCGGCGACCGCCGCCGCAAACGCTTTCTGGAAGAACAGCACCTCGCAATCGAATCCGTCCAGCAGCATCCGGCTTTCGTCCAGCGACGCGCGCGGATTCACCGGCATCCACGCCATCCCGGCGCGCCACATGCCCAGCGTGCAGGTCCACGCAACCGGATGATTCGTCGCCCATACCGCACCGACCGTCTCGCGGCGGATGCCCGCGTCGAGCAGCCCGTTGGCGATCCGGCACGACAGCGTGCCGACCGCCTCGAACGTAAATACTTCGTCATCCATCAGATACGCGGCGGCATCCGGATTGATCCGCCACCCGCGATCGAAGAAATCGATGATCGCCATCAGTTGTCTCCCAAGACCGGATCGGTCGGATGCCGCCGGCTTCTGCTTGTCTTCAATGTGAACCGTTCGCGACGCTCGGGCACCCCTCCGGAAGAGTGGCGCCGCTCCGCATGCGACACGAAGCGACCGCCCGCACGTCGGATGCGTGGTGTCAGTCCTTTCGCGCGTCGTCCGGCCGGAAGTAATGGATGTCCCAGATGTTGCCTGCACGCTGCTCGCCGAACACGGCCGTGACACGCATGCCGATCCGGACATCGGCCGGGTCGATTTCGCCGAGGTAGTGGACCAGCGCCGTATCGGCGCCGTCGAGCCGGATCATGCCCAGCACGTAAGGCCGTGCGACCGGTTGAAGCATGCCCGGCTCGTGCACCACGGTGTAGCTCTCCAGCGTGCCGGCATTGCCGACCACGACCCATTCGTCGAGCTCGCCGAAGCACTGGTTGCAGCTCGCGCGCGGCGGAACGTAGACGCGATCGCAGGCCGCGCAACGCGTCGCGCAGATCTTTCGATGATCGCGCAGCACGCCGAAGAAGCGGCTATTCACCTTGCCCGGCTCGAACAGAATGTCCGAATACAGCATCGGCTGCCGCAGCACTGCGGGCTCGGCCCGCTCCAGTTCTTCCGGATACATGTCATGCTCCTTCGGTCGTTCGGCCTGCATCGCCGGCGGTTTCGACCGGCTCCCAATAAAGGATGTCCGACATCCGTCCCTGCCGTTCCTCGGGCGGGCGAAACACCGCGCGCACGCGCATGCCCCGGTGAATGCGCTCCAGGTTGGTTTCGCTGATGAAGTGCCACAGGAATCCGGCCGTTCGTCCGGGCGAGTCGATCATCAGTTGCGCGACCGGGTAGGCGCTCTTTTGCACGGACAGATCGCTCGTGTCGATGAACGGCATGTTGAAGGCCATGAACCCGGCCACCGTCGCCTCCGGCCCCATCTCCACCCACTGCGGATCGTCGATGTTCTCGCCGTGGCAAACCGTACACACCGCCTGCGGCGGCAGCATGCTGAAGCCGCAGTGGCGGCATACGATGCCGACCAGGCGCCCGTGGTCGCGCATTTCCCGCGTAAAGCGCCCGTTGAAGAGCCCGACCGGATAGTCCAGGTAAAAGGCCGTCTTCAGGCGGGTCGGCTCGACCGGCCGCGATTCGTCATATTCGATGGTCATTGCGATCTCCCTACTTGTCCTTCGAAAGCAGCATCAACGGGGTCCAGCCGGTCCCGCCGAATCCCGTCGCCAGGCCGACCCGCGGATCGTTCGGCACCTGGTGCGCGCCAGCGTCGCCGCGCAGCTGCAACGCCAGTTCGCCGTAGCGGATCAGCGTGGACGGCACCCCCGGGTTCGTGCACGTGACGCCGCCCGACGGGTTGATCGGCAAGGTGCCGCCGATCTCGGTCGCACCGCTCTGGACCATCCGCCATGCCTGGTTCGGCTCGCACAGGCCCATCGTCTCCATCCAGACCAGTTCGGCCCAGGTGCACGGCTCGTACATCTCGATCACGTCGAGCTGCTTCGCCGGCTCGGTGATCCCGTTGCGCTTGTAAAGCACCTCGCAGGCCTTGGCGAGACTCGGCAACACGCAGCGCTCCTTCGGTGCGATGAAGTCCTGCAGCGCGGCCCAGTGCTGCGCCGAGTGAATCGTCACCATGTCCTGGACCCAGACCGGCTTGTCGGTGATCTTCATCGCGACCTCCTCGCTCGCGAAGATCAGCGCCGCCGACCCTTCGGTGATCGGACACATGTGCAGGTGACGCATCGGCGACGTCAGCATCGGCGAGCGCAGCACGTCGTCGACCGTCAGCGGATCCCGCAGGTGCGCGTACGGATTCTTCATCGCGTTGTTGGCGGCCTTGACCCGCGCGATCGCCACTGCTTCTTCCGTGCATCCGGACAGGTCCACGTACGAACTCGCCATCAGCGCGAACGCGCCCACCGCACCGACGGCGCACCACTTCTCGGTCAGCGTGTGCAGGCCGGAATTGATGGCCGCCTGCAGGAACGGGCCGCGCGGCATCACCGTGGACGGCGGCCCGACGAACTTCGCCGTGGCCGACACGAGCGCGACGTCGCATGCGCCGGCGGCCACGTGATGCACCGCCGACAATGCGGCCGATCCGCCGACCGTTCCGCCGGTTTCGATCTTGACCACCGGCTTGCGGTAGTGCCCGACCCAGTCGGCCAGCTCCATTTCCGATTCGGCGGTACCCGACACCCAGTCGATGTCGGCCAGCACGACCTCCTCGACGTCCTTCATCGTGATCTGCGCATCGGCCAGCGCGCGACGGACGGCCTGATTCGCCAGTTCGACCTTCGTGAACGGGCTGCGCGCCGTCATTTCCGTCTGCCCGAAGCCGACGATTGCCACTCTGCGATTCATTGTTTCCTCCCTGTTGCTACCGTTCGGACGTCACGGGGTCGTGCCCAGGACCATCACCTGCTGGAATTGCCCGGCCGGGCCCGAAGCCAGTTGCGCGAGACCGGTGCGCGCCTTGTCGACCTGTCGGTCGCCGGCCTCGCCTCGCAGTTGCAGGAAAATCTCGGCGATCCGGCCCATCCCGATCGTCGTGTGTGAACAGCCGGCCAGTGCGCCGCCCGACAGATTCACCGGTTGCCGGCCGTTACTGCGACTCGCGCCGGAATCGAGCCAGCGGATGCCGTCGCCGGCCTCGCACAGTCCGAGCCCTTCGTAGGTCATCAGCTCCTGGTACGAAAACTCGTCCGTCAGCTCGATCAGGTCGATTTCGCTGCGCGGATCCGCGATACCGGCCATGCGATAAGCCTTTTCGGATGCCATTTTTAGTACTTCGCATTCCGAAAGATCACGGTCACCCAAAAAGTAGCCGTCGCAGCAGTTGGCAGCGCCCTTGATCCAGACCGGCTTGTCGGTCAACTGCTTCGCACGCTGCTCGCTCGCGAGCAGCATCACGATCGCGCTGTCGCCGAACGGGCGCGTCTGCAACGCGGTGATCGGATCGGCGAGCCGCCTCGACGCGAGCACATCGGCGGTCGAGTAATGACCCGACCGGAGCGCCAGCGGGTGGTGGATCGCGTTGCCCAGGTTCTTCACCGAGATCGCGGCGAAGTGCTCGGGCGTCAGGCCGTAGCGGTGCGCGTACCGGTTCGCCTGCAGCGCTGCCGCCTGCACGTTGTCCAGACCGAGCGGCCGCATGAAGAACGGGTCGAACACCTTGTTCTCGATCGCGTTGCCGGCGCCGGCGGCAGTCGAATCCTGACCGACCGCGACGACCAGCACGGTGTCGAATTCGCCGGACGCGATCTGCCACATCGCCTCCAGCACGCCGACCGCGCCGTCCTGATCCACCTTCTCGTCCGGCCGCAGGTTCGCGCCGGCGACGTCGACGACCAGCGAAGCCGAAAACGGCCGCGCGATTCGCGAATGCTCGTGACAGATGAGACTCGCGTCGATCCCGCCTTTCTCGTAGGCGGGCGTGAAGCGCAACCCGGTTTCCTGCAGAACCGGACGGATCGCCTGGTACGCCAGTTCCTCCGGCGAGTAGGCGCGCTTCTCGCTGTAGTTGAATTGCGCCATCGACACGATGGCGACGCGGTTTGACAGATTCATCGACTGGACTCCACGCTCAGTTGACCTTTCGTTCATGCGCGCTCCAATACTTCTCGCGCACGCTGCGACGCAGCACCTTCCCGATCACGGTCAGCGGCAGCGACGCGACGATCGCAATCGTCTTCGGGGCCTTGTAGCCGAGCCGCTCCCGACAAAAAGCCACGATCTCGTCCGCGCCGACCGTTCTTCCCTCCTTCAGCACCACTTCCGCATGCACGGACTCGCCCCACTGCTCGTGCGGAACGCCGATGGCGACCGACATCAGCACGTCCGGGTGCGCGTTCAGCACCGATTCGACTTCGATCGCATAGACGTTGAAGCCGCCGCTGATGATCATGTCCTTCTTGCGATCGACGATGTAGAGGTAGCGGTTCTCGTCGATATAGCCGAGATCGCCCGATTTCCAGAAGCCGTCCTGGAACTCGGCGGCGGTCTGCTCCGGGTTCTTGTAGTAACCCTGGATGACGCCCGGCCCGCGGATCCACAGCTCGCCGGTCGTGCCTGCCGGCACCTCGTGCCCGCTTTCGTCCACGACGATGATTTCCGTCTCGGGCAGCGCGATCCCCGTCGAGTTGAGCCGTTTCAGCTCCGCCTCGGATTCGCACAGGTGATCGGCCTTGCTGAGGATCGCCACCGGTGCCAGCGCTTCGCTGCTTCCGTAGGCCTGGATGAAGATGTTGCCGAACTTTTGCTGCAGCAAGGCCAGCTTCGCCGGGCTCATCGGCGCGGCCGAATAGAGGATCGTATGCAGCGTCGACAGGTCGTACTCCGCATGCAGGTCGAATTCGAGAAAGCGGTACAGGATCGTCGGAACGAGGTGCGACGACGTGATCCGCTCGGTCTCGATGTTCGCGCAAAACTTCTTGAGATCCGCCGTGTTCATCGTCACATGACAGCCGCCCTTGAACGCGAGCGTCAACGCATACGCCGCCGATCCGTGGCTGAGCGGTGTAATGCTCAGATGGCGCGCATCGCCGCCGAACATGTCGTCCGGCATCGCGTAGAAATAGCGGTGGAGAGCCAGCCAGTTCCGCATGCTGTACATGCAGCACTTCCCGCGGCCGGTCGTGCCGCCCGTGAAGCGGTACAGGATCGGCTCGTCGAGATCGATCTCGATATGCGGTTCGTCGTCTGGCACGCCGTCGAGCAGATCCCAGAAGCAGGCGACGCCGTCCAGCGGTGCATCGAGCGGGTCCATGCACACGATGCGGATGCCGCGCTCACGCAACGGCCCGTGATACCGGGGCAGCAAGGCGTTCTCGATGAAGACGACCTTCGGCTCGATCCAGTCGATCTGCCAGACATGTTCGTCGAACGTGTCGCGGAAGTTACACCAGCCGGCCCTGACATCCGACTTCGCGAGCGTGCCGAACGTCAGCAGGCTCATGTTGTCGTTGTCGAGAATCGTCAGGTAGAAATCGCCGGTCGCCAGACCGAGGCGCGACTTGATCATCGTCGCGATCCGGTTCGTCAGGCGGTGCAGCTCCATATGCGTGTATCGCCGATCGCGCTCGACGTTGACGAGCGCCTCCCGCTTTGCGAATCGAGCCGCCGCGTCGAGCGACCATCTCGAGAAATCGACTTTCATCCGTGTCTCCATCGTTTTTCGATCTTTGCCGGGCACCACGACTGCGTGCGCCCGTTGCTACCCATGCGTTGCTACCGTTACCGGCCAGTGAACCGCGGTTTGCGCCGTTCGCAATAGGCCGCGATGCCCTCGCGGAAATCGTGCGAACGCGTGTGCTGCTGGCACGTCAGCAGCTCGTCGCGCAGTGCCGCCGCGATCGGCAGGTCGACCGACCGGCCGGCGACCTCCTTCATGCGCCGCAGCACGAGACTGCTTTTCTCTGCCATGCGCGCGGCGAGCGACATTGCCGTGTCGATCAACGCGTGATCCGCCACCACGTCGTTCAGCAGCCCCCAGTCGAGCAGCATGCGCGCATCGACCAGGTCGCCCGTGAACAGCAGCTGCTTCGCTCGCGCCAGCCCGATCCGTCGCGGCAGCTCAACGGCGCCGCCGCCACCTGGGAACACGCAATAGTTGGCATGCCCATCGCCGATCTTCGCACTTTCCGCCGCAATCATCATGTCGCAGCACATCGCCAGCTCGAGCCCGCCCGCGACCGTCAGCCCGTTCAGCGCGGCGATCACCGGCTTCGGCATCGTACGTAGCAACGTGAGCACCGACAGTGTCCGATCGGCAAAGTCCGGCTCGCCCGCCACCGGTTCGACCGCGCCGAGCAGCGCCTTCAGGTCGGCACCCGCGCAGAATGCTCGCCCCGCCCCCGTCAGGATCAGTACGCGCAAGCGGTCGTCATCCCGAACCCGGCCGAGTGCGTCGCCGAGCTCGTTCAACATCGCCGCATTCACCGCGTTCAGTTCGTCGGGCCGGTTCAACGTGATCCGCGCAATCTCCCCTTGAGCCTCCCAGGCGAGCGTTTCGTATTGCATGTCATCTCCTCCTCCCCGTGGGCGACTGCCCCGGCGAACGATTTGGTATTCGATTGAATGCATCATGCGGCGCCGATTCCGGCGTCGCACCACCCTTGCGGAGTGGCGGTGCACCCTTTCGCTCTGATGCGAACAATCCCCGGTGGCGCGATACCGAGGAACGTGCGAGCATTTCGGGCCGTTGCGGAGTGACGCTTACCGCTCCGGTGGCACACGGCGCGTGCGCGCCCGGTGTGCGATCCGGCAAGCCGATATGCTCCATTGTTCGCCAGCCGGAAGGAGAATCCACCTTGGCGCTCGATCGCCTGCTCATCCCCACGAAGTTCGCCCCACCCCGCATCAGCCCCCAGGCGACTCCGCGTTCCGCCCTGCTCGCCCGCCTGCGCGATGCGCAAGAGAGCCGCCTCGTGCTCGTCTGCGGCAACGCCGGGTTCGGCAAGACGACCTTGCTCGCTCAATGGCGACAGGAACTCCTGCGCCAGGGCGAGCACGTCGCATGGCTGTCGCTGTCCGCCGACGAACAGCGGCTGCCGCAGTTCCGCACCTATTTGATTGGCGCGCTGCAGCAAATCGGCCTCGTCGTCGAGGACGGCACGACGCTGCCGACCGAGGCGCAGGCCGATCTCCCCGTCGCCGGCCTCGTCGCGAACATCATCGAGGCAGTCTGCCAGTACGGCCGGAACGTCCATCTGTTCATCGACGACTATCACCACGTCGAGGACGCGTCGATCCACACCCTGCTGCAAAGCCTGCTGGACCATGGCCCGGAATCGTTCCACCTGGCGATCGCGTCGCGCACCGCGCCGCCGCTGTCGATCAGCCGGATGAGGTTGACGGGCGAGCTGACCGAAATCGCGCTGCCCGAACTCCCGTTCACGTTCGAGGAAACGCAGGATTTCGTCGCCAAGTCTCTCGGCGACGTGTCGGTCGACGACGCCCGCCTGATACACGACATCGCGGACGGCTGGCCCGTGTGCGTGCAGATGATCTGCATCCGGCTCAAGCGCAGCCCGGCGAACCGCGCGGTTCTCGCGCAGACGTTGTATCGGCGTGCCGACCTGCAGCGCTATCTGTCCGAGGACGTCGTTCGCCACCTCGCGCCCGCCGTCGTCGAATTCATCGAGCAGGTGGCCGTGTGCCGGCGCTTCAACGCCGATCTCGCGCGCCACGTGACCGGCAACCCGGACGCGGCCGCGATGCTGGAGCGCATCGAACGCGACAACCTCTTCGTCTTGCCGATCGATGTCGACAGTCCGACGCCGTGGTATCGCTTTCATCCGCTGTTCGCCAGTTTCCTGCAGGATCGCTTGCGCGAACGCGACCCGCAACGTGAACGCGATCTCCATCTTCGCGCCAGCCACTGGTTCGGCGCACAGGGCCTGACGATCGAGGCATTGCGTCATGCGTACTACGCCGACGACTTCGAAACGGCCGCACGGCTGATCGAAAGCGCGGACGCGCCCGTGCGCAGCATGAGCTTCATCCGGACCCTGCAGCGCTGGATGGACCAGCTTCCCGCGGACAAGCTCCTTGCCCATCCGACGGTCCTGATGCTCGGCTGCTGGGCGCTCGTCGCCGCGTGCCGATGGCGCGACGCGCAGCGCTGGCTCGAACGGATCGACGCCGCACCCGGGCCGCTGCCGGGCGATTGCGCGACGCACGTCCGGTACCTGCGCGCCAGCATCGCATTGCAGCGCGACGACTCCGAAACCGCGATGACACTGCTCGCGACGACCGACTTCGACGCGCTCGACAACCGGTTCCTGCGACAGGTCCATCTCGCGGATCTCAGCTTTGCGTATTGCGCCGCCGGCCGTTACGACGACGCGCGCGCGCTGCACGATCGCATCGCGCGGCTGCCGCGCGCCGAGATCCTCGACGACCTCGCGCTGGTCGCCGAATCGACCCTTCTGCTCGGCCACCTGCTGGAAGGCAACCAGCAGGACGCGATTCGTGTCGGCAGTGCGCTGCTCGCGCGAGCGGAACGCGAACATGGCCGACGTTCGGTATCGGCGGTCAATTGCGCGGCCTTTCTCGCCGATGCCTGCTACGAGACCGGTGCGATCGACGATGCGCAAGCGACGCTCGCCAATCGCCTCGATCTGCTGCGCTTCTCGTCGCCGGAACCGATGATCCGGTCGATGATCGTGCACGGCCGGCTCGTCGCCGCGCGCGTCGGGCTCGAGCAGGCCTTGAGCGATCTCGACAGCGACAAGGCGCACTGCATCGAACTCGCGCTGGACCGGCCGCTCGCGCACCTGATCGCGGAGCAGGCGCGCCTCCTGCTCACGACCAACCATATCGATCGCGCGATTGAATTGCAGGCCGAGCTCGATCGCATCGCAGTCCGCTATCGCGACGCCGCGGGCATGCTGGCCGAAATCGATGCGATCGCCGCGCATGCCGCGACGCGGCTCGCGATCGCCGTCGACGACTACTCGGCCGCGCTTACGCTCGTCGAGCGGATGCGCGAATACGGTATCCGCTATGTGCGCCGCAAATATGTCGCGGTCGCCGACGTACTGAAGGCGGTCGCGCTCTCGTTCGCCGGGCGTGACACGGAAGCCACGCAAAGCCTCGCGAGCGGTCTTGCGATCGCGCGACGATTCGGCCTGGTTCGGTCGATCGTCGACGAGGGCGCGAAGGTGCGCGCCTTCATCACGTCGATGCAATCGTCCGCCGCGCTCGCCGCCGACCGCGATACGCTGGCCGTCATCCTGGACGCCGGTGGCCGTGCGTCCGGCGTCGATCCGTCCGACCGCGCCACATCGCGGCAAGTGCCGCCGGAGGACGCGCTCAAGCCACGCGAGCTGGAGATCCTCACGCTCATCGGCGAATCGATGCCGAACAAGCAGATCGCGTTGACGCTCAACATCACGCTCGATACCGTGAAATGGAACCTGAAGAACATTTTCGCGAAACTCGACGTGTCGAGCCGCTACGAAGCGGTGACGACCGCGCGCAAGCGCGGGTTGATTCAATGAATCTCCAGGCCGGCGTGACGACATCCACCCGAAAGGAGGGGTGAGCCGCAGGGGCGCCATCCGGACACTATGTCTCTTGCGTCGGCAAATCACGATAAACGCAGGAGACAGCGCATGAACAACCTGGACACTTCCCTTCCCGCAGCCGGTACGGCCTCGGTCGACGAAACCGAGCGCGCGATGCTCCGCTCGAGCGTACGCCGCCAGATCGACCGCCTGTGCCCGCCCGACAAGGCGTTGTCGATCGCCGCCGAGCCGGCCGCGCGCGCCGCGCTGTGGCAGGCATTCGTCTCGCAGGGTCTGGCGGAGCTGGGCGATGCCGAGAGCGGCACCGGCCTGCACGAAGCGGCAATCGTCGCCGAGGAAGCCGGCCGCGCCGCGTGTCCCGTTCCGTTCATCGATATCGCGCTCGCGAATTTCGCGCTCGGTCCGTTGCGCGACCGGTTGCCGGATGCGGACGACCTGTTGTCGGCCACCCACGCCGGAACGGTCGTTTCGTGCGTGGCCGTGGATCGAAGCGCGACCCGCCTGCGCATTGAAAACGGCGCACTCTCGGGCGAAGCCGAATTCGTCGAGGGCGCCCGCGATGCGACCCATCTCGTCGCGATCGCCGAACCCGGGCCGGTGCTCGCGATCGTGCCGCTTGGCGCGGCCGGCGTTCGCGTGACGGAAACGCCGGGACTCGCGCGGCCGCCGCTTGCCGCGATCGGCATCGACAAGGTCCCCGCGCTTTCCATCCCGATCACGACGCAACAGGCCGACGACCTCGCGCTCATCGCGGGACTCATGCTGGTCGCCCGTTCGCTCGGCGCGGCACGGCGCGGCTTCGAGCTCGCGCTCGACCATGCGAAGGAGCGCCGTCAGTTCGGCCAACCCATCGGCCGCTTCCAGGCGTTGCAGCACAAGCTCGCGAACGGTCTCATCGCACTCGAGGCGACACGGCTGTTGCTTTACCACGCGGCCGATTCGTTCGACCGTCACGAAGCCGACTGGCGGTTGCACGTCGCATCGACCCAGGCGTTCGCGAATCCGGCACTGCGACAGGTGGCGTACGAGACCCAGCACGTGCTCGGCGCGATCGGCTTTTCCGAGGAACACGAGGCGCCGCGTCATTTCCGGCGCGTGCACGCGGACCTGTCCCGCTTCGGCGGTGCGACGCACGCGCGGCAAGCGCTCGCGCACCATCTGCTCGACGGCGGCAAAGGATTGCCCGAGCACGACCTCGGCCCGGCAGGCAATGCATTCCGAGACGAGGTGCGAACCTGGCTCGCGGAACACTGGGCGCCCGACCAGCACGAGGACTGTCGCACGGACGAATGGGGATTCGACCGTGCATTCACCGCGCTGCTCGGCCGGTTCGGCTGGAACAGCCTGAGCTGGCCGGTCGAACACGGCGGGCAGGCGCGCACGCCGCTCGAGCAGCTTGCATTCATGGAAACGCTGCAGTTGGCCGGCGCGCCGATGGGCGGCCGCGGCGACATTCAGGCGCACGCGCTGATCCGCTTCGGAACGCCGGAACAGCGACGTGAATTCCTGCCGAAGCTGGCCAGCGGCGACGTGACGTTCTGTCTCGGCTATAGCGAACCGGGCGCCGGGTCCGATCTGGCGTCGCTGCGCACGACTGCCGTTCGCGACGGCGACGAGTGGGTCATCAACGGTCGCAAGATCTGGACGACGGCGGCCGAGCTGGCCGACTACATGTGGCTGGCGGCTCGCACCGACCCGAACGCCACGCCGCCACATGCCGGCATCAGCATCTTCATCGTCCCGATGAATGCGCCCGGTCTGTCGATCCGCCCGTCCGACGCGATGTACGGCTATACGTTCTGCGAGGAAACCTTCGACGACGTCAGGATTCCGGCCAGTGCACTGGTCGGCAACGTCAACGAAGGCTGGAAGGTCATCACGTCGGCGCTGGCGACCGAGCGCATCACGATGGGCAGCTTCATCGCGCATGCGCGCGCCGAATTCGAGCATCTGGTCAGTTGCCTGCGCGAAGGCAACGCGTCCCGTCATGCAGACGCAGCCGTCCGCGCGCGGCTCGGCACACTCGCGGCCGACGTCGAAGCCGGCAGGCACCTGTTCATGCAGAGCCTGCGAGCGGTGGCGGCCGGCGGCAGCGGCCTGCACGAGGCCGCGATCACGAAAGCCTATACCGGCGAATTGCTGGAGCGCCTCGCCGAAGCCGCACTCGACCTGCTCGGCCCCGGCGCCGGTCTGGCCAAGGGCGCGGCCGGTGCGATCGGCGCGGGCCGGTTCGAGCAATTGCTGTATGCGGCGATCCCGATCGTCGTCGGCGGCGGCACTGCCGAGATTCAGCGCAACGTGATCGCGCAACGCGGCCTGGGACTGCCGCGCTGACACGCGCGGCGTCTCCGTCCCGTTCGCCATTCGAGCCATTTCAATGAGGAGTTCGCTCATGCAGACAGCCCCGCACACGACCCTGCCGCGCGCGGTGACGATCGTCGAGGTCGGGCCGCGCGACGGGCTGCAGGCCGAGGCGATCGAGGTCCCGACGGCAACCAAGATCGAACTCGTCGACCGGCTGGCGCGCGCGGG
The DNA here is from genome assembly GCF_017104665.1 of Burkholderia sp. Se-20378. Lineage (NCBI taxonomy): Bacteria > Pseudomonadati > Pseudomonadota > Betaproteobacteria > Burkholderiales > Burkholderiaceae > Burkholderia > Burkholderia sp. Se-20378. The sequence continues at coordinate 126,947 of NZ_JAAGPG010000001.1, forward strand.
CTTGCGCAGAATCGAGGCCGCATCGTTCGTGTCGCCGAAATGGGTGCCCCAGATGGCCGACGGCGCCGCCGTCATGGCAGGCATCGCACGACATGCCGGCACGCGCTACGCCGCGCTGACACCGAACATGCGTGGCCTCGAAGCCGCGCTGGCGAGCCGTGCGGACGAGGTCGTCATCTTCGGGTCGGCAAGCGAGGCGTTCTCCGAACGCAACATCAATTGCTCGATCGCCGAATCGATTGCGCGCTTCGAACCGGTCGCGCGGGCGGCAAAGGATGCGGGCGTCCGGCTGAGGGGCAGCATCTCGTGCGCGTTCGGTTGCCCGTACGACGGGCCGGTTCCTGCGCACGCGGTTGTCGACATGGTGCGGCGATATCGCGATCTCGGCTGCGACGAGATCGATCTCGCCGACACGATTGGCGTCGGCACCGCAGCGGCCGTCCGGCAGATCGTCGACGCCGCATCCCGCGCGTTTCCGGTCGATCGTCTCGCCGGGCATTTTCACGATACCTACGGCCAGGCGCTGGCGAACATCTTCGCGTCGCTGCAGGCCGGGCTGGCGATCTTTCATTCGTCCGTCGCCGGTCTCGGCGGATGCCCGTATGCGAAAGGTGCAACGGGCAACGTCGCCACCGAGGATCTGCTGTACCTGCTCGAGGGGCTCGGCATCGAAACCGGTGTCGATCTGACTGCGGTGGTCGAGACCGGGGAGTTCATCTGCCGCTCGATGGGTCGTCCAAACGGTTCGCGCGCGGGCCGTGCATTGGCAGCGCGTAACATCGATCTTGCGGAGCGTGCCGTCTTCCGACCATGAATCGTCGGGGTGGCATGCGCATTCGATGGACGGAGACCTGCCGTCCTTCGCATTGCGGCGATCAGATCTCGTTGCCGCCCATTGTCCTCCCGAGTCCTTTCGATGCGCCGAGCTCTTGCCAGGCCCGGCTCACCACCCGGCAAACACATCCTGCGCAATCCCGAAGCCCGTGCTCATCCCGGCGCCGCTCGTCACGACGACGACGCGCGTGCCGTCATCCGGCGCCTCGATCACGCAGTCGGCGCCAGCTGCCGACGGATAGCTGCCGGTCCAGCGTTCGACGATGTCCAGTTCCGGCATATCGAGCGTCTCGTGCAGCAGACGCAGGATCTGCGCATCGATCTCCTGCGTTGCAAACGGCAGCGGTGCGGCGCCGTATTCATGCGAATCGCCCACCACGAGACTACCGTCGGCGCTCTGCACCGCGATCAGGTGGATGCCGTAACCGAGGCACACGGGCTCCTCCGCCTTCAGACGCGTACGCAATGCGTCGGCGGCGGGCAGCGCCGCGAAACCCGAGTAACGCAACAGGCTCAGGTCGCCCATCACCGCGGCGTGCAGCGCCAGCGGGCGGCGCGGCCGCACGCGCAGCATCTGCAACTGGCACAGCCGCACCTCGTGCCGCGCAAACCAGTCGCCATACAGGTGACGGCTGTCCGCATTGCCGCAGACGATCACGCGCTCCGCGTGCAACACGCCGCGCGACGTACGCACGGTCGGCGTGCGCACCTCGTGCACCATCTCGCCGTAGCGAAACCGTACGCCGAAGCGTTCCGCCAGCCAGGACGCCAGCAACCCGATGGCGGTACGCGGCTCGATCCGCAGCTCGTGCGGGCTGTGCAGCACGCCTTGCGCGCCGTCCAGGCGCAACTCCGGCGCCACGGCCGCCGCTTCGCCGGGCGTCAAGACCCGGCAGCCGTCGGCCATGCCGGTCTGCATGAAGGCATCGATCAGGTGCATCGCCTCGGGGCGACGCGCAATCAGGTGCAGGCCCTGGTGCAGCACGTCGATGCCGGCTTGCGGCGCGACGTCCGCCCAGACCTCGCGGCTCGCCCGCGCACGCCGCCAGCTATGTTCGGCGTGCTGCCCGGTGATGGTGACGAAGCCGAAATTGCGGATCGATGCGCCCACGCATGCGGCATCGCGTTCGATCACGCAAACGCGCAGCCCCTTGAGTGCCGCCGTATAGGCGTGGGCGAGGCCGACGATGCCGCCGCCGCCGACGATCACGTCATAAGAATCTGCCGCTGCGATGGCGTTCACGATTGCACGTTCCTTCTGTCGAGATGACACGCGCCGCCGCCTTCGGCGGCGGGCGTATCGGTTGCTGCTAGTTGCGTCCCATGGGCGTATTCCCGGGTGCGAGGTGAACGGGCCCGTTCACTCGCGGGACTGGCGCCCGATTCCGCACTATCGCGACGCGAGATGACATCCGGATGAAAAACCTCAAAAAAGCATGAATTGCCATATTTTGCCATCTAATGACATGGCGGAAGTTCACGTCGAACCGTCGGTCCGATGCACGCGCGCAGGCTGCAATCACGTTGATCCATTCCACCGCCGGTATATGGATGACCGACCGAAAAGCAGTAACTGTATTGCTCGAACACGATTCGCTCGACCATCGGAACAGCAATCCACGCGACGTGCCCCTCTGCCTTGCCACGCATCCGCAACGGATCTCCATCGCCCGTAACGCGACGTGGCAATTTCAGCCAATTCATGCTCTTTTGTGGTTTTTCATTGGCATGTCACCGAGGGCCGCAACACTGCCGTGTCTCCGGAAGCCGCGTCGTCGGGCATCCGGTCGACGGACACAACGAAGGGTCGACCGAATCGCCGCGAGCGCTCCGATCGACCGTTCAATCGATTCACAGTCCTTAATTAATCAAGCACCGCTTTCGCATGAAAAATTCAACGATGAAGAAGTTCGCACTGTCCGCTCTCTCGCTGTCGCTGCTGGGTGTCGCCGGCGTGGCGCACGCACAGTCGAACGTCGCGCTGTACGGCGTGATCGACACGTCGATCACGTACGTTCACGGCAACAGCGGCACGGGCAACAATCTGTGGCAGATGGACAGCGGCAACCTGTCGGGCAGCCGCTGGGGCATGAAGGGCAGCGAGGATCTCGGCGGTGGCCTGAAGACCGTGTTCCAGCTCGAAAGCGGGTTCAATTCGGGCACGGGCCGCCTCGGCCAGGGCGGCCGCATGTTCGGTCGCCAGGCGTTCGTCGGCCTGCAGAGCAGCCAGTACGGTACCGTCACGCTGGGCCGCCAGTACGACCCGATCGTCGACCTGGTTCAGGGCGTCACCGGCGACAACTATTTCGGCGGCATCTTCGCGACGCCGGGCGACGTCGACAACAACGACAACAGCCTGCGCGTGAGCAACACGGTCAAGTACACGTCGCCGGTGCTGTCCGGCCTGCAGGTCGAGGCGATGTACGGCTTCGGCGGCGTCGCCGGCTCGACGGGCTCGGGCCTGACGTACGCAATCGCAGCCGCGTACAACAACGGCCCGCTGGGCATCGCCGGCGGCTACTTCTACACCAACAACGTGAACGGCGCCGCACGCGCCACGGGCTGGAGCGGTTCATCCGACGCGATCTTCGACGGCCCGATCAACAGCGGCTACCTGAGCGCGAAGAGCATCGGCATCGCGCAGGTCGCGGGGCAGTATGCGATCGGCCCGGTCACGCTGGGCGTCGGCTACAGCAACGCGCAGTACCGCCGCGACGGCGATTCGCTCGCCGGCTTCGCCAATACGCAGAAGTACAACACCGGTCGCGCATTCGTCACGTACCAGGCATCGGCGCCGCTGCTGCTCGGCGTCGGCTATGCGTACACGAAGGCGAGCGGCAACGTCGACGCGAAGTATCACCAGGTGTCGGTGGGCGCCGACTATTCGCTGTCGAAGCGCACCGACCTCTACCTGATCGGCGCGTACCAGCATGCGAGCGGCCAGCAGCAGGTCGTGAATGCGAGCGGGCAACTGATCACGCAGGATGCGCAGGCATCGATCGGTTCGTACGGCTACGCCGGCACGAAGTCGCAGGAAATCGTCGCGCTGGGGCTGCGTCACAAGTTCTGATCGAGACGCCGGACGGTCCTGGGTGCCGGCGTGCATCCGGGGCCGCCCGGCGGCCTCGCGCGCGACCTTGCTTCCCCTTGAGGCCGCACTTCGCATGGCTCTGCCCGGCGATCATTGTCGCCGTGGCTTCCTCGTCGACCTCGTCAGGGCAAATACACGCACGTCACGACGCAATGACCGACGGCAGGTCGCCCGCCAGCAATTGCTGCGGCACCTGGCTGAACGCGTAGCGCCCGGTACCCGGCTGCAGGTCGAACACCCAGACGATGTCGAAGCGCTCGCCCGGCCACTTCGACGGCACCGGTCCGTTCGACAACGGCAGATGGGCGGCGATCGCGGGGATGTCCTCGTGCTGCCAGCAGATCAGCACGACGCCCTGGCTGCGCTGCGCCGCCGTCGCGACGTCGGCCTCCTGCCCTTTCGTATAGGTCGTGTCGAGCTCGAGCGGTATGCGCTGGCTCAGCGGCGTGACCGTCTCGGTCGGCCGCCGGCTCTTTGCATGCGGCGCGACGGCCGCCGCGAACAACACGCCGGGCTTCGCGAGCGCCGCGCTCTGCAGCGGGCCCCGCGCCGGATCGAACAATGCAACCAGCGCGCCGGCGCGTTGCCAGCCGAGCGGAATCAGGCTCTCCTTGTCCTGCTCCCCGTTCGCGTTCACGCCGTACGGCTTGCCGTTGTCGTCCGGCTTTTCCGCGTGACGAATGATCATGATTTTTTTGGCAATGGGCGCAGTCACCGAGATCGTCTCCTTTCGTGGACAGGTTCACGCAGATGAAAAAGGCCACGCCGGTAGCGGCGTTGCGACCCGAGTCACTGTGATAGCAATGGATCGATGCGAACGCAAGCGAATTCCATGCACGAGCCCGCACCGTACGGAGCCGACATCCGTTGCAAGGGATTCGCAATCCATCGTCCCGCGGCGCACCGCGCGCTACCCGCGCGTCGTGATCGAGCGACTCGCGCGTCAGCCGGCTCCGCGCGATCCATTCGAGCACGTCGCGATGCCCGTGTCGTCATCACTGTCGAAGCGATCGCACCCGGCGAGACACGACACGATCCGGCAGCCGTCGTCCGACTGGCATGCCAGCCAATCCACCTTGACGCCAATCATCGAGTGAGTGCGAGCACGCGAAATAACCGCCGATTCGCCCAACAGAAATCAGCGTCGCGCGCGGCCCGTTCCGCGGCTATCCTGCGACGCTCGATCGCGATGCAGCTGTCAGGACCGCCGCGTGCGCGGCAAACCCGCACGCTTCGCCGTGAAGACGCCCGTCCTCCACGCCCCGCCGCTCACTCGAACCGGCACGCCGCGCGCGGCAGCGCCGAGAGCGTGTCGCTCGACAGTTTCAGAATGCCGTCGAAATTGGCCTGATTGTCCGCCGGGCAGAAATCCGCGAGCTTCATGCCGTCCGGACGCGTGTACTCGACATTGAACACGGCCTTGTTCAGCGCGATGAAGCTCGCGTAGTCGCCGCACTCGTGGAATCGGTTGCATTGTTCATTGAGCGCCCAGTCGGCCACTTTCGCCATCGCTGCCGCGATACCCGAGCCGTTCTTGAGGCCCATCGACATCCCGCGATCGTGCGCGGCGGCGATCAGCGCCGTGTTGTACCGCAGCTGATCGTCACGCGTCAGCGGAAAGCCCGTTTCCTGGCGATAGCTGTCGTCGAGGTCCGGCTCGATGCCGTCGCAGCCCTTCTTCTTAGCCTGGTCGAGGCGCGCCAGCATCAGCGGCATCAGGATCGCGGTCTGGCGAATGTCCAGCCAGCGTTCGTGATCCTCGTATCCTTCGACGGGGTTGCCGAGCACGCTGTCCGGAAACCTGGCGGCATCGCTGCGGTTGTCTTCCCGCCCGCCCACCTCCATGTAGCAGACGACATAAACGCCCTTCGCCTTCAGGCGCTGGATCGTGCCGGCATCGGTCTGCTCCATGTCGACGTCGAACATCTTGCGCGGGTTGCTCACGCCGTCCAGCACCTTCTCGTTGATCCGGTTGCCGTCGATCTGCCATTGCCAGCTCGTGCCGGGCACGAGCGGCTTCCACGCGGTGGCCTGCGCCGCACGTGCCGAGGCGGCCGCGAACGCGCTGCCGGGCACGGACGAATCCGAGTCGCCGCCGCACGCCGCCAGCAGCAGCATCAGCACGAATGAAGCGAACGATCTTGCGGACATGGCGAATCCTTTGCCTGTTGGCGGCTTATGAGGATGCGAGGGTGCGAGGAAGACGCGTGCAGCGGAATGCGGGCGATGTCGCTACCGATGCTGCAGTGGTACGGGAATGCGCGAGGTACGTGCGGATGGTAGGCGGGAACACCACGCGCATCTGTTCCGATTTGTCGATTTTTGTCGGCATCGCGGACGGCGGCAGGCCGTCAACCTCGCGATGATCAGGAGCAGTCGAAGCGCGTCGGCGGCCGGCAGAATCGGGAACTCTATATTTGCGTCATTAATTCATCAAAATGAAAAATAAAATAAATTTGACTCCAAAATCAAAACTGGAACCGATCTCATGAAAAACCGATTTTCAACAATTCGATCACTGGACTGAATTGTTCAATCCAGGACGACAATTCGAGGCGCCGCCTTCATTTCCTCAACGCCATTTCATGCAATGCGGGGCAACTAGCCCCAAGGCCCGCCACGCAAGCGACTCCCACCCATTCACCCCCTGACTTAATTATCAATTTCCACAACCATCATCCTCATCATTCAAATGAAATTAACAATAGTCATGTCGATTAAATTTGTTTGACAATCAAACGTAATGCTAATTAAAGTCGTCGCCGACGATGCGCAGGTCGCCACTCGACTGGCGCAGCCATCAACCAACACCAGGGCAAGCAACGCGATGAATTCAATTGGCAGCAACATGGCAGGCAGGAATAGCGTCAAGCCCAACGGCAGCGGCCACCGGCAATTGCGGGTACGTCGCGGAACGGTGTCGGACACATCGAGCATTTGCGCGCTGTTCGAACGGGAATATGGCGACTCGTCACACCCCTGTCTCGATGCGGGCTACGTGAGAAGCGCCGTCTCGAACAAGTCGGAACTGTGGTTTGTCGCCGAAGAGGAGACGCAAGCCGCGATCGGTTGCATGAGCGTCTGCTACAACGCGCAGAATCGCTCGTGGGAATACGGCCGCGCGATGATTTCCCGGCACCATCGTCACCTGGGCGTACTGTCGGCGCTGATGCAATCCGCGATCGACACGATGCCGGCCGCGGACCATGACCTGGCATTCGCGATTGCCCGCACCGATATCGCGCTGCGTGCGTTGCAGCGTCATGTCGATGGCGTCGTGGTCGGACACGACGGGTCGCCCGACAGCGCGCATGGCGTGCGTGAACATCACGTCATCGCGATCGAAAAATTCCGTGCGCCGCGCTTCCGGCATTGCCTGCCGCTCTCCCCGATATTCCGCGAGTCCGAGGTTCTGCGCAGCGCGATCTTCGAACCGCTTGGTCTGGCGGGTACGCCGGAACCCTACCCCGATACCTGTTTCTGGGGGCATGGGGACGATTACTCGGATGGCTTCACGTTTCGCGTCGACGAGCGGGCCGATGCGATTTATCTCTGCCAGCATGTCGGCGGCCCGTTCATGACCGAGCGCGATGTCGCGGCCGATCTGCTTCGTTTCCTGAAACGGCGCAGCACGACGACCTATGTCGGCGCGATCGTGCTCGCCGACAAGCTGACCCTGGTCAAGGCGATGCTCGAAGCCGGATTCCGCATCACGGCCTATTTGCCGGCGTGGCACTGGAGCCGCGGCGCGCGCTACGACTGCCTGCTGCTCGCCCGGCGGGATAACGGCTTCGCGAGCAAGAACGGACTCGACGAACACATCGACATGCTCGATGCCGCGTACCGCGAGATCGGCCAACGCATCCTGTCCGCCTGACCTCTGCGCCGGCAATATGCCGCGCCCCACTCCAATCACTCACTCGAGGTAGCACATGACCAAAGACGAATGGCGCTCGATCAAGGCGACATTGCCGAACGGGCCCACCGGAAACGTCACGCTCGCGCTGTGGCTCGCCGATATCGCATTGCTTGCCGCTGCGTGGCTGCTTTGGCTCGCCGGCGGGCTCGGACGTCTCGCGGCACTCGTCGTCGCCATGCTCGCGCTGATTCACCTCTATCTGATCATGCACGAGGCACTGCATAACGCCGCATCGCGTTCGCACGGTTGCAACGAGGCCATCGGGCATCTCTGCGGATGGATCATCGGGTTGCCGTACCTGCCGCGGCGCAAAACGCATCTGGGCCATCACGCGTGGACCGCGCACCCGTCACGGGATCCGGAGAACCGCAAGATGATCCAGAAGTTCTCCGTGATGACGGAACGCGGCGCGCGTACGCTCGAATTCATCTGGCGGCACTGGATCCCGATGATGGCGTTCAACCATTTCCTCAGCCACTGGATTACGCCGTTCCTGCAACGCGATACGCCTGCGAACCGCGCGAAATCGAACACCGAGATCGCATTCAGCGCGGTCTACCTGGCCGGCTATGCGGCGGTCGGCGCGCTCGCGTATCGCGCGGGCGTGCTCGGCAGCCTCATCGCGTTTTCGACGATCCTGTGGATCGTGTTGCTGATGGCCGTCGAACTGCTCAATCTTCCGCATCACGCCGAGATCCCGCTGCTGGCCGACGACGCGGCACGCCCGCCGCTCTGGGAGCAGGACGTGGTGTCGCACAGCTGCGCCAACGTTCCCCTCTGGTCACGCTGGGTGATCCTGAATTTCAATCTTCACGTCGCCCATCACGCGTATCCGTGGTTGCCGTGGTACGACCTGCCTCGCGCACAACGGCTTCTCGATGCCGTGTCGACCGTCGAGGCGCCGCGCCAGACCCACGAGTGGGCCTTCGCCGTGACCAAGCGACGCCGGCCGCTGCTCGAACTGATGGGGCATTTCTTCGACAAGCGTGGCGCGTCGTCCGGGGGCGGACGCTGACCCTCCGCCCCGACGATCCCGTCCGGCGAGTGTCGGCGGCCCGGCCGTCGACACTCGAGCGCACTATCCGGAGGGCTCACCGGTTGACCTCGATGATTTGAGCGGCAGTTGCCGCTCAACGGAGGCACTCGGCCATTTCACCGGTTGCCGGTCGCGGAAATCGGAGACCACGGGACACTGCATCGCAATGATGCGGACGGCCCGCGTGGTCTCCTCCCTGGCCCATCGTCGTTCATTTGCCGGGCGCCAGGCCGTTGGCAAACCGGTTCGTATAGCCGAGCGTACCGACACCGCCGATGGAGTTGCACGTCGACGATGCGGCGCCCGGCGGACAATCGACGTCACGGTCGAACGACCAGAAGTGGACACCCACGAGTCCATTCTGTTTCACGAACTGCGCCACGGTGTCGACGTCCGACGGCGTGAAGGTTTCGCCGGCCACATCGTTGCCGCCGATCATCGGCGTCAGCTCGATCTGGCTGTACGGGACACCCCAGTGATCGTGCAGGTTCATTGCCGCCTGGATCGCCGACTGCCCCATCTGGCAGGTGCCGTTCGCAACCACGCAGTTCCCCGCACTGGCCGATCCGTAGTCCATCGTCATCAGGTCGATGGTGTAGTTCTTCAGGCCGTACGCCTGGATCGCCTGCATGACCCAGTCGCCATACACGTTGAAGCTGTCGGGTGCGTTTGCGCCCCAGGAGCTGGCCGTGGTCGTGCCTTGCTGGGAGGGCGCCAGTGTGGCCAGCGTGAAGCTGAAGCGCAGGCCGGGATAATTCTGCTGGGCGACTGCCACGCGCTGGACGAGATCGTTGATCACCTGTTGGGTCTGTCCGCCCTCGATATCGAAATCGATCCCGATCAGGTTGCTCGACGCATAACGATTGATGAAGGCCGTCATGCCCGCATCCGTCCCGCACGTGAACATGCCGGCCGCGCCGCCGGTGGAAATCACGTAATTCACGTTGGCCGCGGTGAAAAGCGGCACATTGGCGGCCGCCATCGCGCCGCCGTCGACGCCCGCCCAGTTCTCGCTGCCGCATTCGCCGGTCGCGAACGCGAGCGTCAGCGTACGTACACCGGTTGGCAGCACCGACAGCACCGGGCTCAGCTGACCCGTGACGTTCGTCGAGATGACGTTCGTGTTCCAGTTCATCGAAATCGTCGCGTCCTTGTACGGGCTATAGACGAATGCCGGCGCCGTGCCGGTACTCGTCCCTGCCGCCACGGCGGCGCCGGTGCCGAAAAACGACCCTGCCAGCAGAAGCGCCAGCGCGCCCCTCAAGGTCGAACGCTTCATGATTCCGGTTCGCTTGTTCTTCATTTTCATGCCCTCATCGTGTTTTACGCATGACCGGCACCTGTCTTTCACGCAGACCGTGCCGGAGAATATTTCAGGAAGACGCGCTCCGCCCGCACGGACGTAACGGAAACCCGCCACGCGCCATGGACGGCGAGCGCCTGCATTATTGATACGGAGTACAGATCAAATACCGCAATCGAATCAATCCTGGCGTCCCCCGGTGACCAGGTCCTGGCCTTTCAGCGCCGTGTAACTGCCTGCGGCGCCGCATCTGGTTCGTGGCGCCCCCTTTCGATTGACAAAGCTCCGCCCAGGTCGAATTCAGAAGAAATCAACCTTACAAATTGCCATTCGATGAAAAATTTCTATACTGATCCTGCTTTTTATATCAACGACGGAAAACGCTACGACTTCGGTCGATGCTGATGAAGCATGTCATCCCCCACTTTCGTTCGAGAACGGATGTCCTCAACAACGCGATGCAAACGGTATTGTGAATTTGTCACGCCGGCCCGGGATGATGGGTCTGCTGCGAGGCGGAAAATGTAGTAAAGCTTCAATCCGGCGCCATCGCTTCGCTTTGTTATACTACATAATCATCAGGCATCAACCCTGGAATCGATTATTTCGACCAATATCGAAATCCGAAATATTCACGCGTTCGCATTGCCATATTGCAATTGTCGCCATTCGATAATTCAAACAGATATCTCGCAGCCATTGGGCCGATTGTTCAAATCGGCGAAATTAAGACGACATGCTTTTGCCTCATCGTTTTGACGACCGATCCGTCATGACGTGACGTTGCCGTTCTTGCCCTTGATGCATCCACCGAACCCGGAGGCCGAACATGACCGTCAATGCCGCCACCCAAGCGTCGACCCGCACCGCCCAACTGGTCACCCGGGTGTACGCGAGGCTCCTGCTGGTCGGCTTCGCGCTGGTGCCTGCGTATCTGATCGCCTACCTGTACTTCTTCCAGGACCCGTCGCTGAAATTCGAGAATCACGCCTTTCACGAACTGGCCATTGCGGCCGCCACGCTCGAAGGCGCGTTCGTCACGTATGTCTGCTGGCGCTGCTATCGGCTGTCGGGCGAGCCGTTGCTACGCTGGCTTACGCTGGGTTTTCTGGGCTTCTCGCTCGTCTATGCGTTGCACGGCGCGTTCACCGGCATGGCGCATCACAATATCTGGCTGTTCCTGCTGTACGGGCCGGCGTCGCGCCTGACCATGTCGATCCTGCTCCTGGTCGGGCAGCTCACCTACAGTCGCCAAGCCGACAGCGCGGCAACCCGCGCCGATCCCCGCATCTGGTTGCCCTGGCTCGCCCTGTTCGGGCTCGTCGACGTTGCGGTCGCCGTGATCGCCTTCTCTCCCGTGGCCGGCAACCTGTGGGTACGCCTGTCGATGGAGGGCGGCGCACTGTTGCTCTCGGTCGTAAACGTCGTCGCGCTGGTCGTGCGCCGCATCCGCTCGCCGCTGATGACGATCTACGGCATCTCGGTCACGTCGTTCGCGCTCTCGTCGCTTGCCTTCATCCTCGGGCGGCCGTGGAATCACATGTGGTGGCTGGCGCATGCGATTTTCGCGGCCGGCTTCTTCCTGCTCAGTTTCGGCGTGGTGCAAGCCTTTCAAACGACCCGTTCGTTTTCGAAGATCTACAGCCAGGCGGAACTGTTTGCCCGGTTGCGGGAGGCGATGGCCAGGACGGAGCGCGCGCTGCAGGCGCTGCAACGGACCAACGAAAAGCTCGAGCACCTGGCGGCCACGGACCCGCTCACGGGCGCGACCAACCGGCGGCAATTCATCGAAAGCGTGGAAGCGGAAATCAGCCGCGCCAAGCGCAATGGCGCGCCGTTCTCGTTGCTCGCGCTCGATCTCGACCACTTCAAGGCGATCAACGACAGTTACGGGCATCAGGCGGGCGACCAGGTGTTGCAACGCTTCGTCGACAAATGCGTCGATGCGATCCGGCCGTACGATGGCGTCGCGCGGGTGGGCGGAGAGGAATTCATGGTGCTGCTGCCGCAAGCCGAGCTGGACACCGCCCAGTCGATCGGCGAACGCATCCGCGCGGCGATCGCGGGCGCGCCGTTCGAGGCAGGCATCGGCGAACCGATCACGGTCACCGTGAGCGTCGGCGCCTCCGAATTCGGTCGGGACGGCGAGACGATCGACGCGATCCTGCGCAAGGCGGACGAACGCCTGTACCGCGCGAAGCATCTCGGTCGCAACCAGGTGGTCGCCGGGTAAGCGGTTGCCGTGTCAGGCGTGCTTCGATCCATGACGCCCCGGCCAGCGCCGGGTGCGTCATGTCGCGGCCGTATCAGAACGGGCTGCGTGTCGTATCGCCATGGGTGAACGTCGCGTCGACGACCTGATAGAACGCCATCGCCGTATCCGCGACTTCCCAGACCGCCAGGATGACGTGGTAACCGCTACGCATCGGCAACCGGCATTGGTGAATGGTCGGCTGCTGCGGCACCAGGTTCGCGTTCGGATCCCAGTAGGGCTGGCCGGGATTCTGGATCGTGCAGAACGGCGTGGGCTCGAACTGCGCGCGCGTCAGCTTTTCCGACGGGTTCCAGTCGGCCCGTGTGATGAAGTAGTTCCAGCGACGCGTCTTGTGCACGGCGCTGAATTCCCATTTGAAATTCTGCAATGCGCCCGGCCGTAGCGGGATCTTCTGCCAGCGGCTCGGCGACTGCTCGTTCAGCACGGGCAGCGGGCCATTCGTGCTGGCGCCGGCGATTTCGCCGTCCGCCGGCGGTGCGGCATTCTTCGCGTCGGCCGGCGCGAACGGATCGGACAGGCCGCTTTGTGTCGCGGGGAAGAACTTGCCGTTCTCCATCGCGTTCGCGTGCCACGCGTCGACAGGGCAATTCGGATTCTGGCCTTGCGTGCACAGCACGATGCGCGAAGGCGGTTCGGTCAAACGGCCGTGCGCGTGAGCACCGGTCGCCGCGACCAGCAGCGCCACGCCGGCCAGCGAGCGTGGCAACACGGAAGCAGCCACTCTGCGGATGATCTTGTTCATGAGCCCTCATGCGATTGATGTCGGAATGGATATGCGCACATCGAGCCTGCCGCAAGATCCCGGGCAGAGATTCCTGTCGACGCGTCGTCGCGCACACGGATCGGCAAAAGCGGCGGTCAAATGAAACCGCGGCAAGCGATGATTGATCGCCGCGTTTTCTGACAAATCACTTTCACCGAATCGAACCTTATCGACAAAAATCGGAAAAATAAACGTCCCGTATTGATCGTTTTTTAATTCGAATCAAACACTTGAATCATTTTTCATTTCAACCGGCTTTGGCTCGACTTCAATGGCGACATTGATTGAACCGCCCGTTCATCGAGAACACCGTTCCCGATCGTTCTGCAGACGGCCTGGCGCATCGGACTGTCTGTCGCCGTTATTCCTGAACCGGCAACCCCAGCCGCCAGCTCAGATTCCGGCGCGCACTCGATTCGCAACGCATGTAGAAAAAATCGGTCAGATAGATGCGCGGACGAACGAGCAGCCAGCGAAGAATCGACCGTTCATGAAGGTCGTAGGCCCGGTCGTCGAGATCGGGGCGCTCTGCGCGGAGCAGGCGGCCGTCTTCGCGAAATCGACTGCGAGACGCGCCCAGCACGGCCAGATCGATGTCGCACACGAAACGGGTATCCAGTTCCGCCGCGATTCCAACGTGGGTCGTTGCGAGAATCATCGCGCAGATCCGGTCGCACGCGCCGATGCGCCCCGCCGCCAGGTGCCGGAACCAGTCGGCGCTGCGCTGCTCGTTGTTCTTCGCGCCCGGGACGTAGATCACGTCGTGGAACCAGAGCGCGAGTTCGACCGCATCCGGATCGGGCATCGCGCCGCGCGCGAGGTCGACATGACGCAGGCAGCGTTTCACATGCGCGAGCGTGTGGTAATGCCGCATCGGCTCCGCATAGCCTTCCGCCAGCAAGCGATAGACCTCCTCGGCATGGATCCCGCCGCTGCCCGACCACAACGCGACGAACCGCGCCTGCGTCTGGTTCATGTTCGCTCCTTGGCCCGTGGCGGCCGCACATGCTCGCCCCACGCCGACGCTACCGCCATGCGCTCAGAGAAATTCCCTGCGAATGTCGATGCTCGACCGCTGCCCGATGTTTCCGTAGTGATGCGCGAGCCATGCATCGGCTTCGCGTCGTCCGTGGTCATGCAGCTCGCTCAGGAATCCCCAGTCCGCGTTGTACTTGCTCGATACGCTCAACGCGCTCAACGCGTCGTCGGCGCGAATGGAATGGATCAGCATTTCCTTCATCTCGCCGCGCTTGATCGTGCCTTGCTGGATCAGGTCGGTGACGAACGCGATCGCGCGCATCTCGCGCATCAGCGACGAGTTGAAACTGATCTCGCTGATGCGGTTCAGGATTTCCGCGGCCGTGATGGGCACCCCGCGGCGCACGAGCGGATTGATGTGCACGATCACGACGTCGCGCGTCGCGCAATTGTAGATAAGCGGATAGATGGCCGGATTGCCCATGTAGCCGCCGTCCCAGAAGTACTCACCGTCGATCGCGACCGCCTGGAACAATGTCGGCACGCATGCCGATGCCAGCACCGCGTCGGCACACACATCCTCGCCCGTGAAGATGCGAATCTTCCCCGTCTCGACGTTGGTGGCGCAGAGATACAGCCGGATCGGACAATGCTTGCGCAGCGCGTCGAAGTCGACCTGGCTTTCGAGCACTTCGCGCAGCGGATTCAGGTTGTTCGGATTGAACTGATACGGCGAGAAAACGCGCAGCATCATGTCGGTGAATGCATAGAGCGGCGAATGATCGAGCCCGAAGCTGTGCGTCCCCTTCAGCCACGGCACCCAGCGCAACGGGTTGTAGCGCTCCGCCGATCGCGCGACCGCCTGCCAGAAGTCGTGCAGCGCCTCCCGTGCACCGTCCTCGCCCCCTTTCAGCAGCCCGCACGCGAGCACGGCAGCATTCATCGCGCCGGCGCTGGTGGCACAGACACCCTCGATGTCGAGCCTGCCGTCTTCGAGCAGGCGATCGAGCACGCCCCAGGTGAATGCGCCGTGCATCCCGCCACCCTGCAGCGCCAGCGTGATCGGTTTGCGCGGACCATCGTGGCGGCGTCTCGTGTGCGTGGTTGTCATGCCCGTCTCCTCGAGCAGCGGCAGTTCGCGGACGGCACGTGGTCACACGATGCGTCGTCGACCGCCGCAGGTCCATTCATCCTGCGTCCGCGCCCAATGCGTCCAGCAGCGCTTTTGCCTCTTGCAGGTCGCTTGTATCGAAACCTTCCGTGAAGCATCCATAGACGTCGGACAGCACTTGCCTGGCCTCTTCGGCCCGTCCCCGTCGTTGCAATAGCCGGGCGAGGTCCGACGCGGCCCGCAGTTCCAGCGCCCCGGCACCCTGCCGGCGTGCGCGCGCGATCGCTCTGTGAAAGCAGTCGATGGCTTCGTCGTCGCGTTCAGGCGCCGTGCCAGCATTGCCGGCCCGGCCGGCCAGACAGGTTCCCGTGAGCCGGTACAGCTCGGCTTCGTAGCAATGCTCGCCGGATTTTTCGACGATCGCCATGGCCTCGTCCAGCATGCCCAGTGCGGCCTTCTCGTCATCCGCGCGCCAGTAGCTGTCGGCGAGCAACGCGAGGGAATAAGGACGTTGATCCTCGCCGCCGGCAGCCCGCTGCGCATCGAGGCCCAGCCGCATCTGTGCAATGCCGTCCTGGAGGTTTCCCTGCACGCTCGTCGCCCAGCCTCGCAGCAGCGTCCCCCACGCGAGCCAGTACGGCAATCCGTGCTCGGTCGACACGGCAATGACCGCTTCCGCGCGCTCGGCGGCCAGCATCGGCTCGCGCCGCAGTTGGTGCAGGTGCGCCGTGTAGGTCAGGCTGAACGCGAGAGACGGCCCATGAGCCAGCTTCTGTGCGAGCGCAAGCGCTTCGACGCTGCGTGTGAGCGCCTGGTCGGGATACCCCTGAATCCACAACGTCAGCATGAGGAAACAGAGTGCCCGGATGCCGGGATCCACCCCGTGTGCGAACGCGTGTGCCTGATGCTGATCCGGATCGTAGAGCGCAAGCGCCTGTTCCGCGTGGGTGCGGGTAGCGCCGAAATCGCCCAGAAAAAACAGGCACGAACCCAGCGCGCTATGCGCCTCGATGAGCAGGCCCGGATCGTTCGCCTCCCGCGCCGTCCTGAGCATCTGCATGCCCAGTTCCAGGCCGAGCGCATGCTCGCCACGCACCCCGTGATGGATCCGCAATCCCAATTGCGTCGCGAAGCGTTGCGATGCCTCTCCGGTGCGTTCGCACAACTCGAGTGCGCGCCGATAGGCCTCGCCCACCTCGTTCGCGCCATACCCGCGCACATCCATCAGGACGGGCCCGAGCGAAAGCAGCAGTGCCAACTCCGAATGCGCGCGCACCGGTGTGTCGGGCAAGCCCTTCAGCAACGCCAGCGCTGCGCCGAGATGATTCATCGCATCGTGATGGGCCGCATGGCGCAACGCCTGCTGCGCCGCTCGATGCAGGTATTCGACCGCCTTGGGGACGTTTCCGCTCTGACTGTAGTGGTGCGCAAGCTCGCTGCAGTAATCTGCGATGCGTGTCGGGAACAGCACCTCGATCGCCTGCGCGGTGCGCTCGTGCAGTGCGGTACGCCGCTCCGTGAGCAACGAGCGCCCTGCCACCTCCTGGGTCAGCGCGTGCTTGAACGAGTAATTGACTTCCGGAAAGGCGGGGCACTCGTAGATGAACTCCGCCGCCTCCAGATGCGCGAGGAGACGCCGCAGCTCGTCGTCCCGCGCCGTCTCCTCGCCGCAAATCCGTCGGATCAGGCTGAACGGAAACTCGTGGCCGATCACCGCGAGCGCCTGCAGCAATTCCTTTTCGTCGATCGGAAGCCGGTCGATCCGGGCCGCGAGCACGCCCTGCACGGTAGTGGGAATGTGCAGCGTGGCCGGCGTCTCCACGATGCGATAGCGCCCGGCCTCGCCGAGCAGCGAGCGCTCCTCGACGAGCGTCTGGACCACCTCCTCCATGAAGAACGGGTTGCCCTCCGTCTTCTCCAGGATGAGCTGCTTCAGCGGCACGAGCGTGCGATCCTCGCCGAGCAGCGCCGCGAGCAGTCCTTGCGCATCGGCGGGGCCAAGCGGTTCGAGCCGCAGCGTGCTCCCATGCGCCGCACGCGCCCACGCGGGCTGATACTCGGGACGGTAGTTCACCAGCAGCAGGATGCGTGCATCCGGCACGTGGTCGATCAGGTAGGTGAGGAAGGCTTCCGTTTCACGGTCCAGCCATTGCAGATCCTCGAACAGCAAATGGACCGGCTGATTCCGGCTCTCTCGCGCGAGCAGCTGCCTGATCGCATCGAAGGTCCGCTCGCGCCGGATCTGCGGATCCATCTCGACGAGTACCGGCCCGCCTTCGCCAATGCCAAGCAGATAGAGGACGTACGGCACGAGGTCCTCGAAACTGCGCTCGAGCGTGAGCGCCTTGCCGATCACCTTTTCCCGGCAGCGCCGTTCGTCGTCCTGTGTCGTGATCTGAAAATAATTCTTCAGGAGTTCAATCAGCGGCAAATTGGAATACGCCTTGCCGTGCGATACGGAAAACGTCTCCAGCACCAGCGCGCCACACCGCGATCGCTCCTTGAACTCGTGGAACAGGCGAGACTTGCCGACGCCGGCGTCCCCCGCCACGCCGACCACGCGCCCCTGTCCGGCGCTCACGGTCTCGCGCGCCCGGTTCAGGTGTTCCATTTCCGTTTCACGGCCGACGAAGCGCGCGAGACCGCGATGCGCCGCCAGCTGCAGGCGCGTGCGCAACGCCCCCAGGCCGAGCACCTCGTACACGCGCAGCGGCGCGGGAATACCCTTGAGCTGCGTCGCCCCCAGCGCCTTGAACTCGAAATAGCCTTCGGCCAGCTTGTGGGTGGATTCGCTGACGAGAATCGACGTCGGCGCCGCGATGCCCTCGATCCGCGACGCGATATGGATCGTATGCCCGAGCGGATCGTAATCGGTGTGCAGGTCGTCGGTGCGGATCGAACGAACGACGACCTCGCCGGTGTGAACGCCCACGCGAATCTGCAGAGGAATGCCTTCCTGCAGACGAATGCGATCGCCATGCTGCCGCATCGCTTGCTGCATGCGCAATGCAGCGAAGAGCGCGCGCTGTGCGTGATCTTCGTGGGCAATCGGTGCGCCGAACAGCGCGAGGATGCCATCGCCGAGCGATTTGGCGACGTACCCTTCGTAGTAGTGGACCGCTTCCATCATCAGCTCGACCACGGGCACGATCAGGCGATGCGCCACTTCGGGATCGAGATCGTGGATCAGCGCGGTCGACCCGGCCATGTCGGCGAACAGCGCAGTGACGGTCTTGCGCTCACCCGCGGGTTCGCCGCGCGCGGCCATGGCCGTGTGTTCGGCACGGATGCGCTCGGCAAGATGATCGGGCGTGTAATGAACGGGCGTGGGCGGCGGCTCCCGAACCGATGCTCGGGACGGCGGCGATGCCGCCGTGGGCGCGGAAAGCGACGCCCCGCAGTTGCTGCAGAAGCGGGCCGCCGGCGCGACGTCGTGTCCGCAGTGCGGACACGTGCGGGACAGCACGGCCTGGCATTCCTGGCAGAACCTCGCACCGGGAGGATTCTCGGAACCGCATAGGGCGCAGCGCATAAAACCCTCTTCCAGCCAAGGGTCGACATCAAAATATTATGCGCCACTCGCCGCGGTTATTCAGGTTGACTATGCGATTTCGCATGCCGACCGGCGTCGCGTGCGCGGCGAATCCGGGCGCGCCATCGTCGGCAGAATCTCCGCGCAAGATGCCGGTTGCGCCGGTTGCGCCGCGTGCCCGCTCATCCGCCCGCCCGCCATTCGTGAGCCAGCCGCTCGCGATGCGCCGGGCGTGCAACCACCCGCGCCGATCGGCGCGCGCGTCGTCGATTTACGCCCCGTTCCCGCAAGACAGGTCGATGCCGTCATGCAGCGCCGGGCTGTCCTTGCGACGCGCGTTGCAACCCGCACTTCCGTGAAAACCCGCGGTCCGCTGCCTGCACCGCGAATCGACGCCGCCATGCACGGCACTCATGCCGCGCATGAAAACTAATCGATTGTTGGCACCCCGGATCGACGCCGACAATCCGCACCATGCCCCCTCGTTTGCGGTTCGGGCCACTCACCCTCCCAATCGGCACACCACGATCCATGAACCAGCCAGCCACCGTTTCCTCCATCGCCGGGGCCCGCAAGGCCACGGCAGCGCCCTGCCATGCCCGCCCCCGCACCTGCGGCGAAGCGCTCGTCGACCTGCTCGAACGCCACGGTGTCGAATGCGTGTTCGGCATTCCCGGCGTGCATACCGTCGAGCTTTATCGCGGCCTCGCCGCATCGTCGATCCGCCACGTGACGCCGCGCCACGAACAGGGGGCCGGCTTCATGGCCGACGGCTATGCACGCGTCACGGGCCGGCCGGGCGTGTGCTTCATCATCACCGGGCCGGGGATGACCAATATCGCGACCGCGATGGCACAGGCCTACGCGGATTCGATCCCGATGCTGGTGATCTCGAGCGTCAACGCGCGACGCGAGCTCGGCAGCGGCGACGGCCGCCTGCACGAGCTGCCGTCCCAGCGCGACGTGTTCGCGGGCCTCACCGCGTTCTCGCACACGCTGCTCGACGCGGCTGACCTGCCGCAGATCCTCGCGCGTGCATTCGCGGTCTTCGCCAGCGCGCGGCCGCGGCCCGTGCATATCGAGATTCCGCTCGACGTGATCGTGATGCCGGCGCCCGCGCTGTCGGACCTCCCGCCCGCGCTGCCTGCGCGGCCCGCGCCCGATGCGAACGCGCTCGCCGCGGCCGCCGACCTGCTCGCGCACGCGCGCCGGCCGCTGATCCTCGCGGGCGGCGGCGCCGTTCACGCGGCGGCGGAATTGCGCGAACTCGCCGAACGCCTGCACGCGCCGGTCGCGCTGACGATCAACGCGAAGGGGCTGCTGCCGGCCGGTCACCCGTTGCTGATCGGCTCGACCCAGTCGCTGCCGGCCACCCGTGCGGCGATCCGCGATGCCGACGTGGTGCTCGCCGTCGGCACCGAGCTGGGCGAAACCGATTACGACGTCACGTTCGACGGCGGCTTCGCGATCGACGGCCGGCTGATCCGCATCGACATCGATGCGCAGCAGCTGATGCGCAACGCCCGCGCCGAGATCGCCATCGCCGGGGATTCTCAACTGGCGCTCGGCGCACTGTCGACCCGCCTGCACGAAACGCCCGCCCCGACACCCGATGCCGACTGGGGCGCGCCGCGGGTGGCCGCCGTGCGCGCCGCGATCGCAGCCACGCATGACGGCGCCGCGCAGTCGCAGGCGCAACTGATCGACACGATCGTCGCCACGCTGCCCGGCGCGATCATCGCCGGCGCTTCGACGAGCCCCGTCGACGTCGGCAACTTCACCCA
>NZ_JAAGPG010000239.1:0-12234 GCF_017104665.1 Burkholderia sp. Se-20378
TATGTCCCCGACCTCCCCGGCTACTCCCCCCTTGCTCACCCCCTTTCCCTCCCCGACGCTCTTCCGATCTGCGCTGTGGGCCGGCTTCAACGTGCATCTTGCCGCGAGCGGGCTCGTCGAGGCCGCGTCGCTGACCACGCAGGTCGGCGGCGAGCTGATTCCGTCCGACGTGCCGGGCTCGCTCGCGATGGGCGTGCGGCAGCCGGCCGGCGTCGTGCTCGGCATCGCGCCGTGGAATGCGCCGGTGATCCTCGCGACGCGCGCGCTCGCGCTGCCGCTCGCATGCGGCAACACGGTCGTGCTGAAGGGCTCGGAGCTGTGTCCCGTCACGCACGGGCTGATCGTCGAGGCGCTGCAGGAAGCCGGGCTGCCGCCGGGCGTCGTCAATTTCGTGACGAACGCGCCCGAGGATGCGGGCGCCATCGTCGATGCATTGATCGCGCATCCGGCCGTGCGCCGCGTGAATTTCACGGGCTCGACGCGCGTCGGCAGGATCGTCGCCGAAGCGTGCGCACGTCACCTGAAGCCGTCGGTGCTGGAGCTCGGCGGCAAGGCGCCGTTCGTCGTGCTCGACGATGCCGATCTCGATGCCGCGGTCGCGGCGGCCGCGTTCGGCGCGTTCGCGAACTCCGGGCAGATCTGCATGTCGACCGAACGCATCGTCGTCGACGCATCGATTGCCGATGCGTTCGTCGCGAAGCTCGCGGACAAGGCCGCATCGCTGCCGCTCGGCGATCCACGCCAGGGGCCCGTCGTGCTCGGTTCGCTGATCGACATGAAGGCCGTCGAGCGTTGCAATGCGCTGATCGACGATGCGCTCGCGCACGGCGCGACGCTCGTGTGCGGCGGCAAGGCCGACAGCACGCTGTTCCCGGCCACGCTGCTCGACCACGTGACGCCGGCGATGCGCATCTACGCGGAAGAATCGTTCGGCCCGGTGAAGGGCATCGTGCGCGTCGATGGCGAGGAGGCGGCGATCCGTTGCGCGAACGACAATGCGTTAGGGCTGTCGTCGGCCGTGTTCAGCCGCGACGTCGCGCGTGCGATGCGCGTCGCGGCCCGCATCGAATCGGGCATCTGCCACGTGAACGGCCCGACCGTGCACGACGAGGCGCAGATGCCGTTCGGCGGCGTGAAGGACAGCGGCTTCGGCCACTTCGGCGGCAAGGCCGGTATCGCGGCGTTCACGGACCTGCGCTGGATCACGGTGCAGACCGCACCGCGCCACTATCCGTTCTGACGGGGCCGCCGACGATGAGGATTGCGATTCTGGGCGCCGGCGCGATGGGCTCGCTGTTCGGCGGGCTGCTGGCCGAAAGCGGCGAGGCCGTCACGCTGATCGACGTGAACGATGCGCATCTCGATGCGATTCGCCGCGACGGGCTGCGCATCGATGACGATCGTGGTGAACGACGCATCCGTACGTTGCAGGCGGTACGGCCGGAAGCCGCGAATGCGGATGCGGCCGCCTCGCCCGAGGCATCGTTCGACTTGCTGATCGTTTTCACGAAATCGCTGCATACGCGCACCGCGCTCGACGGCGTGCGTGCGCTGCTCGAGCGGGACACGCACGTGCTGACGCTGCAGAACGGGCTCGGCAACGTCGAGACGCTGAATGCGTTCGTGCCGCTCGAACGCATCCTGGTCGGCGTGACGACGTGGCCGGCCGACGCCGCGGGGCCTGCGCACGTGCGCTCGCACGGCGCGGGCACGATCCGCATGATGACGGCCGACCGCGCGGCGCGCCCGTTCGCGGCGACGGTGGCCGATACGCTGTCGCGCGCGGGGCTCGCCTGCACGCTGGATGCCGACGTGTGGGCCGCGATCTGGGAGAAGGTCGCATTCAACGCGGCGCTCAACACGCTGTGCGCGACGACGGGCTGCACGGTCGACCAGCTCGGCAATCATCACGACGGGCCGCGGCTCGCGCTCGCGATTGCAGCCGAGGTGGCCGCCGTCGCCCGCGCGAAGGGCATCGCGGTCGACGGCGAACGTATCGCGCGCAACGTCGAGCATGCGATCCACGAGCATCGCGGCCATCGTCCGTCGATGCTGCAGGACGTACTCGCGGGCCGTCGCACGGAAATCGACGCGATCAGCGGCAAGGTCGTCGCGGCCGCGCGCGAAGCGGGCGTGGCGGTGCCGCATGCGGAAACGCTGCTCGCGCTGGTCCGGCTGATCGACGCGCGGATGAACTGAGCATCAGGCTGGCGGCGCGGCTTGCGCCGCACGACGAGACGAGCACGTCGCGCGCAGACGACGGCGCCGGATCGGGACGGGTTGGACGAGACACCGGAGCCGGCGCCGATGCGTCGACGCCGGCCGACTGCGCAGCACGAGATCCGGGCACGCGCCACCGCGCCAGCCCGGGCCACCGGAGACGCCATGAACGCCATCGAATGCCGTTGTCTTGCCGCGCGCCGTGCGCGCACGTTGCCGCCTGGGCGCGGTACACGGGAGGTCGCATGAGCACGCGCGACGGATTGCAGCCGCCGTCCGTCGACATCGGCGCGACGCTCGACGACGGGCCGTTCACGACGATGCAGCGCTGCGTGGTGCTGCTCGCCGCGCTCGCGATCGTGCTCGACGGCTTCGACGGCCAGCTGATCGGCTTCGCGATTCCGGTGCTGATTCGCGAATGGGGCATCACGCGCGGCGCGTTCGCGCCGGCGGTGGCGGCCGGGCTGATCGGGATGGGTATCGGCAGTGCGTGCGCGGGGATCGTCGCGGACCGCTTCGGCCGCCGCCAGGCCGTGATCGGCAGCGTGTTCCTGTTCGGCATCGCGACCTGCGCGATCGGCTTCGCACCGGACGTCACGGCGATCGCGGTGCTGCGCTTCGTCGCGGGGCTCGGGATCGGCGGCGCGTTGCCGACGGCCACGACGATGACGGCCGAATACACGCCCGCGCGGCGTCGCACGATGATGGTGACCGCAACGATCGTCTGCGTGCCGCTCGGCGGGATGCTGGCCGGCCTGTTCGCGCACGAGGTGTTGCCGCGCTACGGCTGGCGCGGGCTGTTCTTCGCGGGCGGCGCATTGCCGCTCGTGCTCGGCTTCTTGCTCGTGCGTGCGCTGCCCGAATCGCCGCGCTATCTCGCGCGGCGCCCTGCGCGCTGGCCGGAACTCGGCGTGCTGCTCGCGCGGATGGAGCGGCCCGTCGCGCCGGGCACCGCATTCACTGATATGAGGGATGCACGCGCGGCAGGCGGCCGTGGCGGCTTCGGCGCGCTGTTCGCGAGCGGTCAGGCGCGCGACACGATCGCGCTGTGGTGCGCATTCTTCATGTGCCTGCTCGCCGTGTATGCGGCGTTCAGCTGGCTGCCGACGATGCTGGCGGCGAGCGGGCTGAGCGTGTCGGTCGCGGGGACGGGGCTCACCGCATACAACCTCGGCGGCGTGATCGGTGCGCTGCTGTGCGCGTGGACGATCGCGCATGCGGGGTCGCGCTGGCCGCTCGTGCTGTGCAGCATCGGCGGCGCGGTGAGCGCGGTGTGGCTGATGGGTGTCGATGCGAGCCGCCACACGGGCTGGCTGATCGTCGGGCTCGGCCTGCACGGGTTGTTCGTCAACGCGGTGCAGTCGACGATGTATGCGCTTTGCGCGTACATCTACCCGACAGCGGTGCGCGCGACGGGCACCGCGAGTGCGCTCGCATTCGGCCGGCTCGGCGCGATCCTCAGCGCATTCGCGGGCGCGGTCGTGATCACCACGGGCGGCGCCACGGCCTATCTGACGATGCTGGCGATTGCGATGGGGATTGTGTGCGTCGCGCTGCTCGTCGTGCGACGGCATATCCCGCGACTGTCGCGCGCGGCCGTGCAGCCGCGCGAAGGGGAGGAACTGGCCCGCACGTCGTCGTGACGGCGGGCCCGGGGGCGAGTCGTGTTACAGCGTGGTGCGCACGTGCCAGAGCTCGGGGAAAAGCACGACGTCGAGCATCTTGCGCAGGTACGGCGCGCCGCTGGTGCCGCCCGTGCCCTGCTTGAAGCCGATGATGCGCTCGACGGTCGTCACGTGACGGAAGCGCCACTGGCGGAACGCATCCTCGAGATCGACGAGTTCCTCGGCCATCTCGTAGAGCTCCCAGTGCTGCTGCGGGTGACGGTACACCTCGAGCCACGCGGCTTCGACCGTCTCGTCATGGCGGGTCGGCTGCGTCCAGTCGCGTTCCAGCCGCTCCGCCGCGATCGGGAAGCCGCGCCGCGCGAGCAGGCGCACGACTTCGTCGTAGAACGACGGCGCTTCGAGCGTCGCACGCACCTGTTCGAGGATGTCGGGCCGGTGCGCGTGCGGCTGCAGCATCTGCACGTTCTTGTTGCCGAGCAGGAATTCGAGCTGCCGGTACTGGTACGACTGGAAGCCCGACGACTGCCCGAGATACGGCCGCATCGCCGAATACTCGGACGGCGTCATCGTCGACAGCACGCTCCACGCCTGCACGAGCTGCTCGAGAATCCGCGACACGCGCGCGAGCATCTTGAATGCGGGCGGCAACGCGTCGGTGCGCACCGCGTCGAGGGCGCCGCGCAACTCGAACAGCGCGAGCTTCATCCACAGCTCGCTCGTCTGATGCTGGATGATGAACAGCATCTCGTTGTGATCGGGCGACAGCGGATGCTGCGCGTCGAGGATCGAATTCAGCGACAGGTAGTCGCCGTAGCTCATCGACTTCGAGAAATCGAGCTGCGCGTTGTGCCAGCCGGCATCGCCGGGCACGTGCGACGCTTCGTGCGCGGCCTGGGCCGCGGGTGCCGAATGCGCGGCGCGTGCGCCCGAGAACGGGCAGCCCGCCGGCGCGTCTTCGCCGGGTGGCTGCATATGACCAGAATTCACGACTCTCTCCAGATTTGAATGACGGGGGCGCGGCGCGCGGCTCGCGCGCGCCGGGCAAGGCCGATCAGGTCACCGCGCCGCGTTCGGCGAACTCGGGCGCCTTCCACGCGTCGGTGGCGAGGATGTCGCGCAGCGTCTCGACGGCATCCCACACGTCGGCGAAGCGCGTATAGAGCGGCGTGAAGCCGAAGCGTAGCACGTAGGGCTCGCGGTAGTCGCCGATCACGCCGCGCGCGATCAGCGCCTGCATCACTTCGTAGCCGTGCGGATGCTCGAAGCTCGCCTGCGAGCCACGCTGGTGATGCGCGCGCGGCGTGACGAGCTTCAGCGACAGGCCCGCGCAGCGTGCTTCGACGAGCGCGATGAACGCATCGGTCAGCGCGAGCGACTTGCGGCGGATCGTCTGCATGTCGGTCTGCAGGAACACGTCGAGCCCGCATTCGACCATCGACATCGACACGATCGGCTGCGTGCCGCACAGGAAGCGCGCGATGCCCGGATCGGGCGCGAAGCCCGGCTGCATCGCGAACGGTGCGCGGTGGCCCCACCAGCCGGACAGCGGCTGCGAGAAGTGCGCGTGATGGCGCTGCGGCACCCACACGAAGGCGGGCGAACCGGGGCCGCCGTTCAGGTACTTGTACGTGCAGCCGACCGCGCCGTCCGCGCGTGCGCCGTTCAGGTCGACCGGCACCGCGCCGGCCGAGTGCGCGAGATCCCACAGCATCAGGCCACCCGCGTCGTGCACGAGCTGCGTGACGGCCGGCATGTCGTGCATGTAGCCGGTGCGGTAGTTCACGTGCGTGATCATCGCGACGGCCGTGTCCGCGCCGAGCGCGCCGGGCAGGTCGGCCGGGTCGTCGATCAGGCGCAGTTCGTAGTCGCCGCCGAGCTGTTCGATCAGCCCCTGCGCGATATACAGGTCGGTCGGGAAGTTCGAGCGTTCCGACACGATCACGCGACGCTCGGGCGCGCGCTCGGCCTGGCGGCGCACCATCGCCGACAGCAGCTTGAACAGGTTGATCGAGATCGTATCGGTCACGACCGTCTCGCCGGGTGCGCCGCCGATCAGCGTCGCGAGCTTGTCGCCGAGACGGCGTGGCAGCGCGAACCAGCCGGCCGTGTTCCAGCTGCGGATCAGGCCTTCGCCCCATTCGGCGCCGATCACCTGCTGCGCGCGGGCGGGCGATGCGCTGGGCTGCGCGCCGAGCGAGTTGCCGTCGAGGTAAATCACGCCGTCAGGCAGGGAGAACTGGTCGCGCAGCGGGGCGAGCGGATCGTCGCGGTCGAGCGCGAGCGCGTCTTCACGGGTCTTGATCATGATGTGGGGTCGTCAGTCGGGGTAATCAGGAGGCACGCGCGGGCAGCGCGCGCAGCACCGCACGCACGGGGCTTGCGTCGAGCGTCGCGAATTTCAGCGGCAGGGCGATCAGTTCGTAGTCGCCGGGCGGCACGTCGTCGAGCACGATGCCTTCGAGGATCGCCATCCGGTGTGCGCGCACGCGGTGATGCGCATCCATCGTCTTCGATTCCTGCGGGTCGAGCGATGGCGTGTCGATGCCGATCAGCTTCACGCCATGTGCGGCGAGCAGGTCGACGGTCTCGGGCGCCACCGCGCAAAAGTTGCTGTCCCACTGCTCGACGCTGGCGTGTGCACAGGTGCGCAGCAGCACGCGCGGCGGAACGCCGTCGAGCGCGGCCGCGACATCGGCCGGCTGCACGACCGGCGATGCACCGATGCAATGGATCACGCGGCACGGGCCGAGGTAAGTATCGAGCGGCACGGCGCCGATCGGCGCGCCGTCGGCGTCGTAGTGCAGCGGCGCGTCGCAGTGCGCGCCCGTGTGCGGCGACAGCGTCAGGCGTGCGACGTTGACCGGCGAGCCGGCCTCCATCCGCCACACGCGTTCGACGGAAACCGGCGTATCGCCCGGCCACACGGGGGTGGCGGGGCTGACAGGCGGCGAGATGTCCCAGAGGGTGTCCATGGCATGACGTTTCGGTGAGTCGATCCTTCGAATGATAGGTGGACGCTCGCAGAAAGTGCTTGCGAAATAAACATGGACAATCCGCCGGATTGGCAGATAATTCGACTCAGAGGGAAAACGGGGACCAAAAATGCACGCGATCACGCTCGATGCCACCGACTGCCGGATTCTGGCGGTACTGCAGGAAGAGGGCAGAATCAGCAATCTCGATCTGGCGGAACGGATTTCGCTTTCGCCATCCGCCTGTCTGCGCCGCATGCGCCTGCTCGAGGAGCAGGGCGTGATCGAGCACTATCGCGCGTGCCTGAGCCGCGAGAAGCTCGGCTTCGAGCTCGAGGCGTTCGTTCAGGTGTCGATGCGCAACGAAGAAAATCAATGGCACGAGCGCTTCGCGGAAGCGCTGCGCGAATGGCCGGAGGTCGTCGGCGCGTTCGTCGTGACGGGCGAGAGCCACTATCTGCTGCGCGTGCTCGCGCACAACCTCAAGCACTATTCCGATTTCGTGCTGAACCGGCTCTACAAGGCGCCGGGCGTGATGGACATCCGTTCCAACATCGTGCTGCAGACGCTGAAGGATGAAGCCGGCGCGCCAGTCGGGCTGGCGCGCACGGGAGCGATCAAAGCGGTGTAAGGCCGTGGAAGCCGCCGCCGTGGAACACGAGCGGCGGTGCCGTGTCCGATACCGCGCGCACGCCGCAGCGCTCCACTTCGCCGACGAAGATCACGTGGTCGCCTTCATCGTAGCGGCTGCGGTTGTGGCATTCGAACCACGCGAGCGCACCGTCGAGCACGGGCATCCCCGAGTTGCCGGCCGCATGCGCGATGCCTTCGAAGCGGTCGCCCTTGTAGGTCGAGAAGCGCTTGCACAGGTCGAGCTGCGATGCTGCAAGCACGTTCACCACGTAATGGCTGTTGCCGCGGAACACCGGCGTCGACGCCGATTTGTGCGCGAGGCTCCACAGCACGAGCGGCGGATCGAGCGACACCGAGTTGAACGAACTGGCGGTGATGCCGATCAGCTGGCCGGACGGCGCGCGCGTCGTGATCACCGTCACGCCCGTGGCGAACTGGCCGAGTGCTTGCCGGAAGGCGGCCGCGTCGAAATCCGGAGGATTGGCGTGGCTCATCGCGCGACCATCCGGAACGAGACGGGCGGGCGCGGCGCGACGCGGGCGGGGCGGGCACGGCGGACGAAAGGCGACAAGGCGGTCGAGGGGGAAGGGGTGCGCATGGCCCGATTTTAGCGGAATCGGGGCCGCCGGGCCCGGCCGGACGGCGTATTGCGGGGGCAGGGTGACGTAGCGAACACTGCGGCGCATTGCCGGACGCGCAATTGCACGCGGCGGGCATCGCCGTTCTGTCGCGCTTTCTTTGCGCTGCCGCCGCTCCACCCGATGCCGCTCCGCCACATCTGTCGTCGATCCCCGCGCTATCGCGCCGCCGCCAGTCCAAGCGACAACGCGCCCGTCACGATCAGGCTCGACGCCCACACCGCATCGAGATTGAACCAGCTCCGCGACACGAACTTCAGCCCAAGATAGCGGTACACGAGCCATGCGAGCCCGCCGCCGGCACCGATCATCGCGATGGCGTGCACGGCCGCGACGACCAGCGCCATCCCGAGATGCGCATCGACGAGCGTGGCCGCCGCGCGGTGGCCGGCGTCCTGGTCGAGCCCGCACAGTCCGAGATAGATCGGCACCAGCATCAGCCCCGCGCCATGCGCGATCGCGACCGCGAACGACCACAGGCCGAGCCGCGCGGGCGGAATCCGCGCGAGCGCTCGCGGATGCCGGCGCCGGATCAGCAGCACGGCGCCGAAGCCGATCACGAGCGCGCTCGCGCCGATCCGGATCGCCGTTTGCCACGCGAGCAGCGCGGCGAGCAGCCCGAACGGCAGCATCACCGTGAAGACCGCGAGCGCATGACCCAGCGCGAGATAGCCGAGCGCCGCGACGAGCGCGCCGCCGCGGCGCGTCATCAGCGCGTTCGACACCGCGAGCGGCCAGCCCATCGCGGGGTTGAGCCCGTGATACACCCCGCTCGCGAGCACGGCCGCCCACAGCGCGAACTGGGCGTGAACGCTGGCGTTCAACGCTTGACCGACGGATAGCAGAACGAGTCGGTCGAGCAGTCGCCGCCTTCGAGCCGGATCTGGTGCGCGCGATAGCCGTCGGGGAACTCGACCCAGTAATCGTCCGCAAGCATCAGCCCGCCTTCCGGCCCCACATGCGCGAGCACCTGCGCGCCCGGCACGCCGTCCGGATAGAACTGATCGTCCCACGTCGAATACAGCGAGTTGGTCCAGTACACGCGCTTCCCGTCGCGGCTGATCTCGACCATCTGCGGGCCGCCCGCGAACGTGCGGCCGTTCGAGTGCGGCGCACGGCGCGCGATGCCGCCGATGCGGACCGACCCCGCGAGCACCGGATTGTGCGGATCCGATACGTCGTACTGGCGCATCTCGCCGGTGCCCCAGCACGACACGTAGAGGAAGCGGTCGTCGAGCGACAGGTCGATGTCGGTCACGAGCGGCGGCACCGCGCCGAATCCCTTGAGCAGCGGCGGCAGATCATCGGCCGCGGCCGGCTCGGCCGGGATCGTCGCGGTCTTCTTCACATGGAACTTGCCGCCTTCACGCCACCAGGTCCAGATCGAGCCTTCGAGATTGGTCGTGTCGACCACGACGCCGACGAACCCGTATTCGCGCGCCGGGTCGTGCGCGGGCCGCACCTCGAGCGCCATCTGGTGCTGCGCGCCGAGATCGATCGTCTGCACGTTGCGTCGCGCGCGCAGATCCCAGAAATGCAGCCGGTGCCCGTATTTGTTCGCGAGCAGGTCCTCGGGCACGATCCCGTTCTCGAATTGCGGCGGCAGCGCCCATTCGCTCGACACCATGTAGTCGCGCGGCAGGTTCCACCAGAAGTCGTAATGCTTGTCCTGCGGGCCGCGATCGATCTCCCAGCGGCCGAGCACGTCGAAGGTTTCGCAATCCATGATGAAGATGCCGGGTGCGCCGTCGGTGCCGTCCTTGCCCGCGCCGCCGAGCGTGCTCACGTAGATGCCCTCGGGCCCGCAGTGAACGGTGTGCGGTCGCGAATAGCCGGTCTTCGAGAAGATCTCGTCGGGCTCGATGATCTTGTGGATGCGCGCCTGCGTCGGATGCGGCTTCGTGTCGATCACGTAGATGCGCGACGAGCGCAGGCCGGGGATGATCAGGAAGCGTCGTTCGAGAAACGCATGGCCGGTCAGCGGCGACAGCGACGACGAGCACGCGTTCCAGCCGAAGTGGTGAAACTCGTCGCCGGTGGTCGGCATCGTCACCGTGTGCACGATCTTTCCGTAGGTCGACGAGCCAGGCTTCACGTCGATCACGGCGAGCGCGTCGGGTCTGGAAAAATCGGGGCTCAGCAACAACGTATAGGCAAATTCTTCCGGCGGCGCCTGCATCGCAAGTTCCGGCGAAGCATGAAACGTCGGGTCAGGCCGCATGCTCATGGTGATGCCCTCTCGATGGTATCGGATCGTGGTCGCACGGCCGTTCGTTGCGGGCGTGCGGGTCGGGGTTGCCGCGCGGCGTACGACACGCCGGCGGGAGCGATCGGCAGGCGGCTGCACGCGTCGGCGCGCGTGCAGCGCCGTGCATCAGATCGTGGAAGCGGAAAAAGGCGGTGTGCCGGATCGCCGCACGCGGGGCGGGGCGGATGCACGGCAAGCGGGTGGTGCAGTCGAAGCGGCGGCCCGCGACGCGGCGACGGCCGGGCGAGTGACGCGGGCGATGTCTGTTAAGGCATGCATAGCGATGTTCCGGCAGATGATGTTTGCATCAGGGTCGGGCATGCATCGGGTGCTTGGCGCGAGACGGCGGGTTTGCCGCCGCGCTCGCGCGTGCCTAAGTGTAGACGAGAAAGCGGGCGGCCGGTCGCGCGCGGCACCTGTGCACTCTGTCAGGTTCGCGCGCGAGTGAGATACTTGCCGAAGTGCCGTTGCGACCCGCACGCGGGTGGGCAGCGGCGAGACGGAACGGTGGCGCCGGCGCATGCGTGCCGGCTGCCGACATCAACGAGGGACTGATTTCATGGTGAACGAGATGCTTGAAACCGCGACATTGGGCGGCGGGTGTTTCTGGTGCACGGAGGCGGTGTTTCTCGACGTCGACGGCGTGACGGCCGTCCAGTCGGGCTACGCGGGCGGCCATACGCGCAATCCCGGCTATCGCGACATCTGCGAAGGCGACACGGGCCACGCGGAGGTCGTCAACGTGACGTTCGATCCGGCGCGCATCGGCTATCGCGAGATCCTCGAGATCTTCTTCGCGACGCACGATCCGACCCAGTTGAACCGGCAGGGCAACGACGTCGGCACGCAATACCGGTCGGTCGTGTTCACCCATTCGGACGCGCAGCGCGACACGGCGCTCGACGTGATCCGCGAGCTGGAGCGCGAGCAGGTGTTCGGGCAGCCGATCGTCACGCAGGTCGTGCCGCTCGACGGCAACTACTGGCCGGCCGAGGATTATCACCAGAATTATTACGCGCGGAATCCGGGGCAGGG
Organism: Burkholderia sp. Se-20378; assembly: GCF_017104665.1. Taxonomy (NCBI): domain Bacteria; kingdom Pseudomonadati; phylum Pseudomonadota; class Betaproteobacteria; order Burkholderiales; family Burkholderiaceae; genus Burkholderia; species Burkholderia sp. Se-20378. Next base: position 11,375 of record NZ_JAAGPG010000239.1, read on the forward strand.
CTACTGCTCGGTCGTGATCGGGCCGAAAATCGCGAAATTCCGGCAGAAGTTCTCGCACCGGCTGAAGTCGCTGCGCGGCGCGTAAGCGCGGCCGGCGCAGGCCGGTGGTATCAAGCCGCCTCGTTGCGCCACTGCGCGCACGCGGCGGCGATCTCGCGCGCAAGCGCGATGCACGACAGCGGCGCGGAGCCTTCCGCCTTGTTGTTGATCGTGATGATCACCGGCTGCCCGGCCAGTGCATAGCGCGCGGCCAGTTCGGCGAGCGCCGAGCGCGTGGCCGGATCCTCGTCGACGAGCTTGTCGAACGGCTCGTACTTCGCTTTCGCCTGTTCGTACTTGAACCCGCCGTGCAGGCTCCAGCGCACGATCAGCGGCCCCGGCGCGTCACCGTCGAGCAGCGCGAGCGCGGCCGCCTGGCGCAGCGGGTCGGGCATCCGCGCGTGCAGGCCGACGCAGTAGCGCACGCCGAGCGCGGCGAGCGCGCGGATGAAGCGCGGCGTGAGCAGGCTCGCGTCGCGAATCTCGATCGCATAGCGGGTGCCGTCGGTTTCCGGCGGCAGCGGCGGCAACGCCGCGAAGAACGCAGCCAGCCGGTCGATCAGTGCGGCCGGCTGCGCGAGCAGTTGATCGGGCAGCGGCGAGAACTGGAACACGAGCACGCCGGCCTTCCGGCCGAGCCCTTCGAGGCACGGCTGCACGAATTCGCAGGTGGCGAGCTGCGCGTCGAGGAAGGTCGGGTTCGGCCCCGACGGCTCGCCGCGCCGGCCGCGGATCACCGCATCGGTCACGGAGGCGGGCGCCTTCACCACGAAGCGGAAATCGTCGGGCACCTGCTGCGCGTAGCGCAGGTAGTCGGCCAC
>NZ_JAAGPG010000240.1:0-12320 GCF_017104665.1 Burkholderia sp. Se-20378
TGGCCTCACGCTGTTTGCGACCTGGCATTCGCGCTGCGCGAGTGCGGTGGCGCCGGCCCGCGCCTGGCTCGCGACGCGCGCGATCCGCGCGGTGCAGGTGCGCTGGAAAGAAGACGTACGGCGCTGGCATCCGGGGCAGCAGTGGATCTGGGAGCCGGGCGGCCTTGGCGTGTTCGATCCGGGCATCAATGCGCTGTCGATCGTCACGCAGATCCTGCCGCGCGAGCTCGTGTTGCGCGAGGCGACGCTCATCGTGCCGAGCGACGTGCAGACGCCGATCGCCGCCGAACTCGATTGCGTGGATACCGACGGCGTGCCGGTGCGTGCGGAATTCGACTGGCGGCACGGCCCGGTCGAGCAATGGGAGATCGCGGTCGACACGGCCGACGGCGTGCTCGCGATCAGCCGCGGCGGCGCGCAGTTGTCGATTGCGGGCGAGCCGGTCTGGCTCGGGCCCGAGCGTGAATATCCGGCGCTGTATGCGCACTTCCATGCGCTGATCGCGCGTGGCGAAAGCGACGTCGACGTACGGCCGCTGCGGCTCGTCGCCGATGCTTTCCTGTTCGGCCGGCGCGTGCAGACCGACGCGTTCGGCCGCTGACCATGCGGGCGCGCCGCGGCGCGATCACGCACGACGAATCATTACGGCATGAGCCGACATCAAGGAGACACCGCATGAACCGCACGACTCACACGATTCGACGCCAGACGTTGCGCGCGCTGCTGGCCGCGCTTTGCATCGCGCCGCTCGGCATGCAGGGCGCCGCGCGCGCCGACGCGCCGCTGAAGATCGGCTTCCTGGTGAAGATGCCCGAGCAGGCCTGGTTCATCAACGAGCAGAACGCGGCGTCCGCGCTCGGCCAGAAGGAGAATTTCTCGGTCGTGAAGATCGGCACGCCCGACGGCGAGAAAGTGCTCGCCGCAATCGACAACCTCGGCTCGCAGGGCGCGCAGGGCTTCGTGATCTGCGCACCGGACGTGCGCCTCGGCCCGGCGATCGCCGCGCGCGCGAAGCGCTACAACATGAAGTTCGTGACCGTCGATGACCAGCTCGTCGATTCGACCGGCAAGCCGTTGCCGAACGTGCCGCACCTCGGGATGTCGGCGACCAAGATCGGCAACCAGGTCGGCCAGGCCATTGCCGACGAGATGAAGCGGCGCGGCTGGAAGCCCGAGGAAGTCGGTGCGCTGCGGATCACGAACTACGAGCTGCCGACCGCGAAGCTGCGCACCGACGGCGCGACGCAGGCGCTGCTCGCGAACGGTTTCCGCAAGGAGAACATCTTCGACGCGCCGCAGAAGACGACCGACGACGAAGGCGGCTTCAGCGCGGCCGCGCCCGTGCTCGCGCGCCATCCGAACGTGAAGAAGTGGGTGGTCTACGCGCTGAACGAGGAAACCGTGCTCGGCGCGGTGCGTGCGACCGAGCAGCTGCACATCCCGGCGACCGACGTGATCGGCGTCGGCATCAACGGCGCGGGCGAGGCGTTCGCCGAATTCCAGAAGAAGGAGCCGACCGGCTTCTACGGGACGATCGCGGTCAGCTCGACGAACCACGGCAAGGACAGCACGCAGAACCTCGTCGACTGGATCCGCAACGGCAAGACGCCGCCGGCCGACACGCAGACGAGCGGCAAGCTGATGACGCGCGCGAACTGGCAGGCCGTGCGCACCGAGCTCGGCATCTGAGCGGCGCAGGCGAGAACGCGATGACGACGCAGACGATGACGGCCGTATCCGATCACGACGGCGGCACATCGCCGCCCGGCGGCCCGCTGCTCGCGCTCGACGGTATCACGGTGACGTTCCCGGGCGTGCGTGCGCTCGATGCCGTGTCGCTGTCGGTGCGCGCGGGCGAAGTGCATGGGCTGATGGGCGAGAACGGCGCGGGAAAGTCGACGCTGCTGAAGGTGCTGTCCGGCGTGAACCAGCCGCAGGCCGGCACGCTGACGCTGAATGGCACGGTGCAGCGCTTCGCATCGACGCGCGCGGCGCTCGAGGCCGGCATCGCGATCATCTACCAGGAGCTGCATCTGGTGCCCGAACTGACGGTTGCCGAAAACCTGATGCTCGGGCAACTGCCGAGCCGGCTCGGCGTGGTCGACGAACGCACGCTCGCCGCGCGTGCGCTCGATGCACTGGAGCGGCTTGGCGAGCACATCGATCCGGGCATCCCGGTGAAGTATCTGTCGATCGGCCAGCGCCAGATGATCGAGATCGGCAAGGCGCTGATGCGCGACGCGCGTGTGATCGCGTTCGACGAGCCGACAAGTTCGCTGTCCGCGCGCGAAACCACGCAGTTGTTCCGGATCATCCGCGCGCTGCGCGCGGAAGGCCGAGCAATCATCTACGTCACGCACCGGATGGAAGAGGTGTACGAACTGTGCGACTGCGTGACCGTGTTCCGCGATGGCCGCCGCATCGACACGTTCGATTCCGTGACCGATCTCGATCGCGACCGTTTGATCGGCTGCATGGTCGGCCGCTCGATCGAGGACGTGTACGGCTACCGGCCGCGCGCCGCCGGCGACGTGCTGATCGAGGCGAAGGGGCTGGCGGGGCCTGGCTTGTCCGAGCCCGTGTCGTTCTCCGCGCGGCGCGGCGAGATCGTCGGCTTCTTCGGGCTCGTCGGCGCGGGCCGCTCGGAGCTGATGAAGCTGCTGTACGGCGCCGCGCGTCCGAGCGCGGGGCACGTCGAGCTGAACGGGAAGCGGGTTGCGTTCGGGAGCCCGCGCGACGCGGTGCGCGCCGGCCTCGCGCTGTGCCCGGAAGACCGCAAGCAGGAAGGCATCGTCGCGATCGCGTCGGTGGCCGACAACCTGAACATCAGCGCGCGCCGGCATTTCAGCCCGGCGCGGATGCTGCTCGACGCGCGGCGCGAACGCGAGCTTGCGCAACGCTACATCGAGCGGCTCGCGATCAAGACCCGTGACGGCGACACGCCGATCGGCGCGCTGTCCGGCGGCAATCAGCAGAAGGTCGTGCTCGCGCGCTGGCTGGCCGAGCGCATCGATGTGTTCCTGATGGACGAGCCGACGCGCGGCATCGACGTCGGCGCGCGCGCGGAAATCTACAACCTGTTCTACGAACTCGCGGAAGCGGGCCGCACGGTGATCCTCGTGTCGAGCGACCTGGCCGAGGTGATCGGCGTGTCGGACCGGATCATCGTGATGAAGGAAGGACGGATCGCGGGCGAGGTCGCGAAGGCGCAGGCGACGCCCGACGCGCTGATCAAGCTCGCGCTGCCGCGCTAGCGCCCCGCAACGATCAACCGGAATGCAAACGACATGAGCCAGGCAATGCAACCCCAACGCACGTCCCCGTCCCCCGATGCCGCCGCCGCGCCCGCGCGAGCGCGCGGCGGCGTGTGGCAGCTGATCAACCGCTCCGGCATCGTGATGGTGTTTCTCGTGCTGTTCGCGACGCTGTCGCTGACGGTGCCGGACTTCCTCACGTCGCGCAACATCCAGGGCCTGCTGCTGTCGGTCACGCTGATCGGCTCGATCGCGGTGACGATGATGTTCGTGCTCGCGCTCGGCGAGGTCGACCTGTCGGTCGCGTCGATCGTCGCGTTCTCCGGCGTCGTCGCATCGACGCTGATCACCGCGACGCACAGCGTCGTGCTCGGCATCGCGGGCGGCGTGCTCGCGGGCGGTGCGGTCGGACTCGTCAACGGCGTGCTGATCGCGCGCTGGCGGATCAATTCGCTGATCGTCACGCTCGCGATGATGGAGGTCGTGCGCGGGCTCGCGTTCATCACGTCGAACGGCGATGCGGTGATGATCTCCGAGGAACGTTTCTTCGATCTCGGCGGCGGGTCGTTCCTCGGCATTTCGTATCCGATCTGGAGCAACATCGTCGGCTTCGTCGTGTTCGGCTTCCTGTTGCGCAAGACGGTGTTCGGCAAGAACGTGCTGGCCGTCGGCGGCAACGGCGAGGCCGCGCTGCTCGCGGGGCTGCCGGTGATGCGCATCAAGATCACCGTGTTCGTGCTGCAGGGGCTCGTGACGGGCTTCGCGGGCGTGATGCTTGCGTCGCGGATGAGCCTGGGCGATCCGAAGACGTCGGTCGGGCTCGAACTCGGCGTGATCTCCGCGTGCGTGCTCGGCGGCGTGTCGCTGACGGGCGGCGTCGCGACGATCTCCGGCGTGCTGGTCGGTGTGCTGATCATGGGCTCCGTCCAGGACGCGATGAGCCTGCTGAACGTGCCGACGTTTTACCAATATCTGATACGCGGCGGGATTTTGTTGCTCGCGGTGCTGTTCGACCAGTATCGTCGCAACCAGCGGCGCGCGATGAAGCTCTGACGAAAGCGCGACTGCCCGCGAACGCGACAGATATCGGGAGACGGCATGCAACAGACTCATCCGGCCGCGCAGGCGACGCTGCTGGCCGACAGCCGCAACACGCTCGGCGAAGGCGCGACGTGGTGCGACAGGACGCACGCGCTGTATTGGGTGGACATCGAAGGCGCGCAACTGTGGCGCTGCCGCGCGGACGGCTCCGACCTCACTCCGTGGACGATGCCCGAACGGCTCGCGTGCTTTGCGCTCACGCATGACCCGGACGTGCTGCTCGTCGGGCTCGCGACGCATCTCGCGTTTTTCGACCTGCGCAGCGGTGCGTTCACGCGGATCGTCGACGTCGAGCCCGAGCTGCCGACGCGGCTGAACGACGGGCGCTGCGATCCGTTCGGCGCGCTCGTGTTCGGGATGAAGGACGAAGGCAGCGAGCCGCCGCAAGCAGTCGGCGGGTTCTATCGGCTTAATGCCGACCTGACGCTGGAGCGGCTCGCGTTGCCGCCGGCCGCGATCGCGAACAGCATCGCGTTTTCGCCGGACGGGTCGAGGATGTATTTCTGCGATTCGCTCGTGCGTGAGATTTTCGTCTGCGATTACAGCCGTTCAGGTGTGACCAATGTGCGTTCATTCGCGCACCTGACCGATGCGGACGGCGACCCGGATGGCTCGATGATCGATCGCGATGGCGGCCTGTGGAACGCGCAGTGGGGCGGCCGGCGGGTGGTGCGCTACGGCCCGGACGGTGTCGAGACGGATCGCGTGGCCGTGCCGACCGCGCAGCCGAGCTGCACGGCGCTCGACGGCGAAGGCCGCCTGTACGTGACGAGCGCACGCACCGGGTTGAGCGACGATGCGCTGGCCGGTGACCCGCATGCGGGCGGCGTGTTCGTCGCGCAGACGCGGCATGCGGGGCTGCCGACTGCGCGGTTTGCGGGGATGCCCACGGCCTGAATGGCCGGCGATGACCGAGGGAGTCCATCCATTCGCGGACAAGAATCCGGCGTGTTCGGAAGGGATGTATTGAACGCGATTTTGCTTATGGACTTTCGTCTTTCCGGCTCACGCTTGATTGAATTCCGGGTCGTGCATCCACCATACCGGATGATCGTGCGGCTCTCGCAGCCACATCCAGCGGCCCGGCACGTGCTCGGTGGGCCGCCGTTGTTCGCGCTCCTCCCAAGGCATCAACGTGCGGACCGTGGGGAATGTTCGCCCCTTGTAGACCACCAATGAGTGGCTGGAAACCGTGGAGAATCCCTCCCACAACCCGGTCTCGGGACACAGCATGCCAGTGCACAGGTTCATTTCGCCGTATTTCTGACGTTTCGCCTGCCGCTCTTCAAGGCGACGTTGCCTGCGTTCCTCGGGCGTCAAGATTTTGTATGTGCGTCGTATCTCGACTATCCACAGTCGCTGCGGAAATGATCCATCCATCGGATTGATGTAACCAAGATCGACGTCGATTGGAAATTTGCTCCCGGGGATGTCTTTTGAGCGATAGCGAAAGGACTGCAAGTTGGGAGCATCGGGGGTGCGCGTCCTTATTTCATTCCCATATCGATGATTCCCTCGAGAGTTAACCCAATAGTCCTCTAACTGGAGAAGCGACTTTATTTCCGTGTCAGGCAGATTGGCAACCCTTGCGTCAACGACAATTCTTACCCCAGCCGGAACAATTTTCACCTTGTCGCGATCCTCACTGTAGTCTTCCGGATCGTCGCCAGTGGAAAATTCAATCTTCGTCCCATGCAATGCGCGATTTGCGTATTTATAAAGAAACCCTTTTGCCGGAGGGTGCGTCCACGTTGTGTAGTTTGTTCCAAAGATAATATTCTTCGGATCGTATGGCGCATCATCGCGCAGGATCGACATTGCTGTTTTAAGGATGGCGCGCAGCGCGACGCGCTGCTCTTCGTCGGTCGTCTGCATTTCAAACCCCTCCCCCAATGGCGTTAAGTGAAGCATCGTATCCTCCTGTGCATGTACCGGGGTTGCGCACGAAAGCACGACCAGGGCGGTCCCAATAGGCTTGCACCACCTCTGCACACGCATAAGCATCTTCTTCATGTAACTGGCTCCGGTATCCCTCTTCGTATCTCACCATCTTGGCCGCCGTTTCTGGCGAAACTCTCAACAGCTTGCACACCTCGGCCTGTGCGATCGGCACATCGGGTTTCATATAGGTTCCGCCCGTCTGATTTTGCATGTGCGAAATCATCCAGTAATAGTGAAAAACCAACATGCGATGTAGCCCAGCCATTACCCGCGCGTCATCTGGGAGTCGCGTCTTCTCGGCTGCGAAAAAAACATCTTTGCGCACACTGTCGTCATACACTCGCATTGCCTGAGAGAACATCGCATAGTCGCTCGGATGTTGTTGAAGCAAGGCCATCATCCAGAATGTTTGCTGGCAATGTCGTGCCTCGTGATAAAGCAAATCCGCGAATGACTTCAGCGTGCCATCCAAGGCAGTCGCATTATTCGATGATTTAACGATTTTCGCGATTTCTCTCTCCTGGATACCTATTGCCCAGTAGTTGCCAACAAATGATGCACTGACATCCGGGCGCATGTTGTATTTGGCAGCACCTTCCGTCGCATTAACAATATCGATCTTGGGAGTCGCCCCATTTGACTTCATCGGGTCCCCTGAAGAACCACTTGGCAATCCAAACGGCCCAGCCACAAGGGCGGTATTCAATACATTGCCAACCGCAAGCGCGATGCTTTCCTTTGCCTCATCCGATATCTCGCCACTCAACGTATTGAACCTGCCCCACTCGATCCCGTTGAGTGCCTTCTTGATCGCTACCGCATAGGCCTTCGCCACCGGATACTCGACATCCCGGCGCACCGGCATGTCAGGAGGTGCATCACCCTGTTTAGCCCCGTCGATGAAGTGATGGAAGCGCAACCCGAAGTTCAGCGGATCGCAGGTCGCGAACGCGGCCGGCTGACGCTCGGACGTCGCTCCCTGTTCCGGGGTGCTGACTTTCTTGCCCTTGATCGTCGTGGTGCGTTTGTCGGCGTTCGGCGCTTGCGCGGTGTAGGGCGTCGTGTTCTCGCGCACGATGGCGGCCCGATTCACCGCAATCACCTTGTCCGGATCGCTCGCCGCCAGCAGCTCCACCGTGCCGAACGCGATGTCGTGGCTCGTCACCACGTCCGTTTCGCCCAGCTCGTTACTCACGCCCTCCATCACGCGTCCGTTGTCGAGCGTGACCCGGTACGGCTGGTTCGGCAGCGCAAATCCGCTGTCATGCTCCAACAGCACGAAGTGCGCCGCGTACTGCCCCGGATTGTCGGGTGTGACCGGCAGGCGCATTGGTCGCACCTGGCCTTCGTCTGTCTGATGACTGCCGGCATAGATCGTATGTTCGCCGGCCGTTCGCACCACATAACCTTGATCGCTGATGCGAACCTCCGTACTTCCCGCGTGCAGCACGATTTCGTCTGCCGCGTGCAAGTGGATGCTGTCGGTTGTACTCGTGATGTTGATGGTCTTCTTCGCGGTGAGGTCAACACCATCGGTCTGCGCTTCGATCCGCACTTTTCCTGCTGCTGCGACGAGCGCCATGCCGGCCTTGTGCACGAACAGCGAAAACGCATTCGACACGCTCGCGAACAGCGAACGCCCCACGGCAAGCCCGACGTGCCGGCCGCTTGTTAAGGCAACATCCTCGCCGCTCGCAATATGAGCGCTACGCTCAGCCGCCAGACTGAACCCGGCTGGTCCGGCCAGGACGATGTCCGCCTCTGTCAATTCCGGGAAATCGTCCGGGCCGGCCGGCGTATTGCCTCGAATCGCATCGTTGCGCGTCTTGATCGCCTTGGCGACGTCGCTCTGATCCGCGTCGGGCTGTTGCGCCTGATGTCGCTGCGCCAGGCCCGTGAGGCTTTCCTGTAGTTCGCGCGCCCGCGTGAGTCGGCCGATGGCCTCCTTGGCGTCCTTCGCATGGCCCGGGCCGCCCGGTTGACCGTCCGTCGACACGAGCAGACCCTTCAACGCCCGAACCACGCCCCAATCGTCGGTGCGAAGATCGAATCCTTTGCCGCGCGCATCGGCGCGCCCCTTCTTTCGGGTGATACCTCGGAGGTTGCCAAGACTCAGCTGTGACGTGCCGGCGTCGCTGGCAAGCTGCGTCTGGATTTGCTCCCGCGTGTCGTCGATCGCCAGATGGCCGGACGCGTTGCCGTGGAGTTCTCGTCCGCGAATCACCGATATCGCGTGATTGTGCGGCTGGTCCAGTGCAGGCTGGCGGAATGCGTTGACGGCACTGCCGATAATCACGGGCAAGTCCGGATCGCCGTAGTAGTGCGACACGGCCACTTCATGACCGATACGCGGGATGAACGTCGCGCCCATGTCCGCGCCTTGCCAAGGCGACAGCACGCGTAGCCAGATGCCCGAACTCTCATCGTGCTGGCCTTGCCGGTCCCATTGGAACTGTACTTTTACCCGACCGTATTGGTCCGTCCAGATTTCCTGCCCGGCGGGGCCGACGACGATAGCTTTCTCTGGCCCGCCCATGATGGGCTTGCGGACGCTGCGCTCGAGCCGGAATGGCTCGTTCGTCGGTAACAGTTCGAACTGCGCTTCGGCGCGATAGGTCTGCGCGCTGCCGGCTCGCCCTGCGACTTCCTCGATATCGAGCGTGCAGGACACAACCACGTACTCGCGATTCGCCGCCTGCTGCGGATGGCCGATGAGCGTAAAGGTGTGGCCGACCGCGAGGCCACGCAGATTTCCTTTGCCGTTTACCCGTCGCCCGGCACAACGCTGCGCCTCAAGCCGCACGCGCGCGAAGTGCCGCGCCTCCCACTCGGTATCGTTCGGCTGGCCCGTCAACCCTTGCGCGCCGGCGAGCGGCTGACTGTAGTCTCCCCAGTCATAAATCTCGCCATCCGAGCTGGCCGTCGGACGAGGGTCTTCCACGGTAACGTCCAGCCTCGCGCGTGGCCGCGTGTAGTCGTAATCCGTGACGCTCACGGCCCCTGTCGTCAATCGACTGGTCACGGACAGCGTGTGGATGTGTTCCTCGTCGATGCGCTGACCGCCGGGTGGCAGGTAGCGCAAGGTCTCGTAAGCCTCCCCGTGCGGTTGGTGTCCGCCCATCGTGTCGGACAAGACCAGACGGTGATGGCCGTCATCGTGTTCGAACCACCACCAGATTCCCCATTCTTCCCAGAGGCGTTGCAGGAACGCCCAGTCGGATTCAAACGTCTGGCGCTGTACGTCGCGTTTCGGGTAGACGCCTCGGAATGCGCCAAGGCGCTTATCGACGGGGTAGGGATATTTCGAGAGCACCGCATCGGTGATTTCGACGACGGTCATATCCTGAAACAGGCGGCAATCTTGCGTGAGGGTCGCGCGATAGAGCCATGGCCGCAGTTCCAGTTCGTACAGGATCGCCTTGCGATCCTGACCGGCAAGCCGCGCCACTTCGACCAATCCGGTGATCTCGCGCGTGCCTGCGCCGATGTTGCCGAGTCCGGCGGCACCCGCCAGCCCCGGAATGAACTGCCCCTTGCCTTCGAGCTGGATCGATACGGTGACTTCCGTGCCGACCACCTTATCCAGATCGTGATTGGCCGTGAGGCTCGGCGAAACGGCATAGGCGTCGTCGGTGCGCAGTGTGACGAGGTAGCGGCACTCATCGAGGCGGCCGATGGTTTCGGTGCCTTGCAGGCGTACCGGAATGAACACCGGTAGCCGGTCCATCCCATAGGTCGGCAACGACGCGCCCGCGATGGACAGCGTGCGAGCCTGAGCAAAAATCCCCATTTAAGCTGCCCCCGTCGCTCGCTCACCCATGACAGTCGCACCGCACCCGGTCTTGTCGCCGTGATAACCCACGCGCCGACCGTGATGCGTGCGCTGGCCACTCGCCAGCAACGGGAAAACGTCACCGCATTTCGGACAACGGACACCATGGCCGTCAAGCGCAACACCGATTCCAAGATGCTTCAGATCACTGGCAGCTTCGATGACGGTGCCCCCATGATCGGTGGAGTCTCCAAGTCGAACCATTTCGAGGCCTTGTGCGTTTTTCATCGATGACACTTTCGAGGAATTGAGTCGCTCTTTTACCTCTCATCAAAGCGCCGCACAATTTTCAAGATGGGATTGGGTAATTTTCGATATTTTAATTAGTAGATCGACTGATAATTTCGTACTTATATGAGTTCGTTGCGAATGTGGCGCGTGTCGAGATTGATGTCACGCCTATGCGATTCACCGCCCGACCTGCTGGTAAGATGGCCCGCAATCCCATCCCGCCCGCACCATGAGTTCCGCACCGACCAAACCCGCGAACCCGAAAAACGCCACGAAGAACGCCACCCGCGCGGCAGGCGACAAGCCGAAGGCGCGCGTGCAGCAGCGCCTGACCTACGTGATCGGTGGTCTCGACCGGCTGCTGCGCCGCCACATGACCGACGCGCTCGCACCGCTTGGCATCACGCTCGCGCAATACACGGCGCTGTCGGTGCTCGAGGCGCGCGGCGCGTCGTCGAACGCGCAACTGGCCGAGCGCTCGTGGATCACGCCGCAATCGGCGAATGAAGTGATGAGCGTGATGGCCGCCCGCGGTTTCGTCACGCGTGAAGCCGACCCGTCGCACGGCCGCATCATCCTGCTGACGCTGACCGACGAAGGCGCGGCGATGCTGCGTGAATGCGAAGCCGTCCTGCGCCCGCTCGAGACGCGCATGCTCGGCGACATCTCAGCCGACACAGCCGCGGACGTGCAGCGCGCGCTCGAACTGTTCTCGCGCAACCTGCGCGGCTGACCCCCCTCCAGAAGCCTCATCGCGCGGGCCCGTGGGGCCCGCGTTCGCGTTGCCGGTCGCCTGACCGTTCCCCGATTCCGTCGTTTCCGCGGCTTTCCGCTCCGGGTTTACACCGGCGCTCGTGTCGCTTGCAATATCAGGTAGCCTGATATTAAATGAAGCCGTCCGCAGCAGGGATGCTGCGCACCGAATCGCACAGGAACGAACGACAGGAAACGATATGAGCAAGTACGACAACCGCTGGCAGACCGTTGAAGTGAAGGTGGAGGCCGGCATCGCGTGGGTCACGCTGAACCGCCCGGACAAGCGCAATGCGATGAGCCCGACGCTCAACCGGGAGATGCTGCAGGTACTCGACGCGGTCGAGTTCGACGACGAAGCGAAGGTGCTCGTCCTGACGGGCGCCGGCGCGGCATGGACGGCCGGCATGGACCTGAAGGAGTATTTCCGCGAGATCGACGGCGGCTCCGACGCAATGCAGGAAAAAGTGCGGCGCGACGCATCCGAATGGCAGTGGCGCCGGCTGCGGATGTACAACAAGCCGACCATCGCGATGGTGAACGGCTGGTGCTTCGGCGGTGGCTTCTCGCCGCTCGTCGCGTGCGACCTCGCGATCGCGGCCGACGAAGCCGTGTTCGGGCTGTCGGAAATCAACTGGGGCATCCCGCCCGGCAACCTCGTCAGCAAGGCGATGGCCGACACGGTCGGGCACCGCCGCGCGCTGCACTACATCATGACCGGCGACACGTTCACCGGCGTGGAAGCTGCCGAAATGGGCCTCGTGAACAGCAGCGTGCCGCTCGCCGGGCTGCGCGACGCGACGATCGCGCTCGCCGCGCGGCTGATGGACAAGAACCCGGTCGTGCTGCGCGCGGCGAAGCACGGCTTCAAGCGCTCGCGCGAACTCACGTGGGAGCAGTGCGAGGATTACCTGTACGCGAAGCTCGACCAGGCGCAACTGCGCGATCCGGAGCATGGCCGCGAACAGGGGTTGAAGCAGTTCCTCGACGACAAGACGATCAAGCCGGGCCTGCAGGCCTACAAGCGCTGACGCAACCCGACGAGAGACACGCATGGCAGGAGACAACATGACCGACAGACGGATGCTGATCGCCGGCGAGTGGTGCGCCGCCCGTGACGGGCGCACCTTCGACCGATTCAATCCCGCGACGGGCGCGCTGGCGTCACGTGCACCGGCGGCCGGCGTGGCCGACGCCGACGCGGCGAG
>NZ_JAAGPG010000241.1:0-233 GCF_017104665.1 Burkholderia sp. Se-20378
GTGTCTTAGATGTCGCGTGGAGTAATATACGTGGGCGTGGTGGGGGGTGTTAGACGTGGTGCGAGAGTGACAGACTGGGTGTGAAGGACGGACGAGGGTGCGGGCGAGCGATCGTGGGGCAGCGGCAGGATGAGAAGACACAGAACTAATCCGTGATCAGCGCGGGTGGAAATTACATGGATATACGTTCGTAGTGTGGGCGAAGAGAGTTGTTTTTTTTTTTTTTTTTTTCT
>NZ_JAAGPG010000242.1:0-12069 GCF_017104665.1 Burkholderia sp. Se-20378
TCATGCGGCGTCCTTCACGAGTCCCGGCGTCGTCAGCACCACGTCCTTGACGGCTTCGTAGTAGCGGACATAGCCCGTGCAGCGGCAGAGGTGCGCGTCGAGCGCCTCGGTGATCGTGCGCTCGACGTCGGCCTTCGCAATCGGCTCGCGCTTCAGGCGTTCGATCAGCACGGTCGCCGCGTTGACGAAGCCCGGCGTGCAGTAGCCGCACTGGAAGCTGAAGTGCTCGAGGAACTTCTGCTGGATCGGCGACAGCTCGACCACTTCGCCCGCTTCGTTGCGCTTCGCATGGCCTTCGATCGTGCGGATCGAGCGGCCGTGGAAGAAGTGCGCGCCGGTGATGCAGGTGCGCATTTCCTCGCTCGTGCCGTCCGGCTTGTCGACGATCACGACGCACGCGTGGCAGATGCCCTGCCCGCAGCCGAGCCGCGAACCGGTGAGGCCCGCGTACTCGTGCAGGAACTCGATCATCATCAGCCCTTCCGGCACCTGCATCGGGCCGACGGACTTGCCGTTGATATTGATCGACAGCGGTTTCGACTGGAACCGGACGAGCGGACGCTCGACAGCGGCCGGTGCCGAAGCCGATGCCGGTACAGCTGGGGCAGATGCCGGCGCGGCCGAAGCCGCCGCCGGTGCGGAAGCGCCGGTCGCAGCGGCGCTGGCGCTCGCGGCCGAAGCCGCGGTTTGGGCGGTCGTCATGCGAGCACCTCCTGAATCTTTTGCGGGGTCACCGGCAGGTCGGTGAAACGATGGCCGATCGCGTGCGCGATGCCGTTCACGATCGCGCCGACGACGGGAATCATCACCACTTCGGCGACACCCTTCGGCGGATCGGTCTCGGACAGCGGCGGCAGCACGTCGCCCGTCTGCGTCCAGACGGCAACGTCGGACGCGCGCGGCAGTTGGTAACGGTTGAAGTTCCACGTGCCGTTGCCGGGGCCGTCTTCATACAGCGGCAGGTACTCGTGCAACGCGTGGCCGATGCCCATCGCGAGACCGCCCTGCAACTGGCCCGACACGAGCTGCGGCGAAATCTGGTTGCCGCACTCCATGATCGAGTGGTGCGTGAGCAGCTCGACCTTGCCGGTCGCTTCGTGCACGGCCAGCTCGACCAGCGTGCCGACTGCCGTGTAGTACGTGACGGCCGCGTTGTTGCGGCTCGTCGGCGGGATGAACACGCGCTTGCGGTCCAGCACGCGGTAGCCGTTCGCGGTCGGCGCCAGCGTGCCGCGCATCGCGGTCGCGCCGGCCGGTGCGGCGGTGCCGGGCACCGGGCCGTTGTCACCCGTCTTCGGCGCGCCGACGCGCAGCGACAGCCCGTCGATCGGCAGACGCTCGACCGAGCCGCCCACTTCGAACTCGGCGTCGGTCCACTGCCAGCGGTTGAACACGTGCACGACGGCGCCGGTCGGCAGGCCAAGCGCATAGGCCTGCTTCGCGAGCTGTTCGAACGACAGCGGCTCGAGGCCGTCGGCGGTCAGCTTGCCGTCGACCCAGCGCGCGTCCTCGATGCGGATCGTGTACGGTGCCGCCTGGCCGCCGCCGAGGCCGCGCGTCCAGATCGACATCGCCGCCGGCCACAGGCCGTAGCGGAACACCGCGCGCGCGGCTTCGCGCGTGCTGTGCGTGAAGTAGTACGCGGAGTTCGTCGCGCTCGACGGCGACGCATAGTTCGGCGACCAGCGCGGGTTCGCACTCAGGCGATCCTGGTCGGCCTGCGACATGATGTACGGATCGCCGCTGGTCTCGACCGGCAGGTCCGGCCACTCGGTCACGGCCACGCGCACTTCCGTTGCCGGACGGCCCAGCCATTTCGCGACCGCGACGGCCTGCGACGTCGACATCCCGGTGCCGATCTCGGCTGCCGTGTGTTGCAGCGACACCTTGCCGTTCTCGTCGAATTCGACCTTCGCGAACGACGCTTCCGCACCCGTGCCGAAATCCTTCTGCACGCAGGCGAAGCCGACGCCGTAGCGCTTGCCCGGGTTCGCGGCCTCGTATTCGGCCTTGCGTGCGGCACGGCGCGTCCACAGCGGATGCTGCTTCGAGCGCTCGAGCACCTCGTCGACGCGCAGCGCGCCGGCGGGAATCGCACCCTGCGTGTTCTTCATCCCCGAACGCAGCGCGTTGCGCAGGCGGAAATCGATCGGGTCGATGTTCAGCTGCGCGGCGATCTCGTCGACCGCCATCTCGGTCGCCGCCATGCTCTGCAGCGTGCCGTAGCCGCGCGCGGAGCCGGCATCGATCGCGCGCGACGCGATCGCGACTGCAGCCAGGTCGCTCTTCGGGAAGTAATAGATCGATTGCGCAGCCGTCGCACCCACCATCGCCACCGACGGCGAGAAGTTCGAGCGCCCGCCACCGTTCGCCTCGAAGTCGCCCTTGAACGACTGCAGCAGGCCCGTGTTGCGATCGACCGCGATCCGGTAATGCATCTTGAACGCGTGACGCTTCAGCGACGTCTGGAACTGCTCGTAGCGGTCGTTCGCGAAACGCACCGGGCGGCCGTCCGCGTACAGCGCGCAGACGAGGCCGTAGAACGGCACGTTGAAGTGATCCTTGGAGCCGTAGCCGACCGTGTAGCACGGATGCACGAACAGCTTCTTCACCGGGAAGCGGCACTTCGCGACCATCGCGGCCGCGTTCTCCGCCACTTCGAGCGGCGACTGCGTCGGCACGACGAGGTGCAGCGACTGCGTCGCGCTGTCGTACCAGCAGTTCGCGTTGTCCGGCTCGAGCGCGGACGTGTCGACCGACTGCGTGTTGTACTCGCGGTCGAACACGAGCCAGTCGGCCGACGGATGGTCGAGCTCGCCGGCGATCTGCCCGGCCAGGAACATGCCCTGCTCGTCGAGCTTGCCGTGCTCCTTGCCGTCCGGCCACACCGGCAGGTGCTTGCGCATCATGCTCGGGAAAATCGGCGCGTCCTTCAGGCTCGAATAGACGTCGTCGTCATAGGCCGTCTTGCCGCCCACCCGCACGTAGCGGAAGGTGCCCCACGGATCGCGCTCGAGCGGGCCCGTGACCGCGCCGTAGCGGATCACGTCGTCGCGGAACTTGAGCGCGTTCTTCGCGAAGCGGAAGCGCGCGAAGTCGTGGTAGATGAGGATCGCGACCGCATGGCCGAGATACGCGGGCGTCTTGCCGGCCGGCAGCAACATGTCGTCGCCGTAGAACGTCGGGAACGCGACGCCGTCGCGCGCGAGATCGTCGGCCGTGACCACGCGGTCCGGCTTCAGGTCGTCGCCGAGCAGCGACAGGTCGAAGCCTTCGTACGTGCGGTCGGCCTGCGTGACGCGCAGGATCAGCGCATGCGACTGCTGCTGCGGCCAGTGAGGCATGTCGGCGGCGCGCACGTCACGGGCGAACACTTTCGAGCCCGTGACCTTCGCGATGCCGTCGATGCGGAATTGGGGGATGCCGGTGACGCTATCCCAT
Organism: Burkholderia sp. Se-20378; assembly: GCF_017104665.1. NCBI lineage: Bacteria > Pseudomonadati > Pseudomonadota > Betaproteobacteria > Burkholderiales > Burkholderiaceae > Burkholderia > Burkholderia sp. Se-20378. The sequence goes on from NZ_JAAGPG010000242.1 coordinate 3,442, forward strand.
TTGACGGGGGTGAGGAGTTTTTCTTCGAAGAGCGCCGCGAATGCGCGGCTGCCCAGGGGCGCGACATACACTGCGACGCCCGCCAGCACGCTGGCTTTCAGAAAACCCCGCCGTGACAGGCCGTGGTTTTTCATTGGGGGGAACCTCCTGATGCGGCTCGGACGGCGATCGGGTGTCGCGACGTTCGGAGCGGCGCGCATTCTGGCATTGTTTTAGATATATCGCCTATAGTATTTCTCGCATGAAATACTTATTGAATTTCTTATAACGGTATTCAGCCGGGCTGCGACAGCCGGTCGCGGGACGCGATTAGTCCGCATCGCGCCCCCGTTTGCAGCGGTTTCGATCGGTTCGACCGCGCCCGACGGACACGCGCCTCGTGCATGGCAACCGGTCTCCTGCCGGTCGCCGCGACGCATTCCGTTCGCAACGATGCTGCCCCTGCGCCGGCGAATGCGCAAGACTTTCGCGGGCGTGGTTTACGACTATTGGCCGATACGGCGCCCGGTGCCGCCGGCCTGCCCGGGCAACCCGCGCCGCCCGTGTTTCATGGTAATGTCGTGCGCATCCGGCCTGGCCGGGCTTCCGCCACGTGCCGTGCGGGCGCCGCCAGCCATCGCGACATCACGCGACATCGTGTCGAGGTTAAAAACCATGGCAGTCAGGACATCTCTCCTGCACTCCGTTCTCGCCACTCCCCCCTCCGGCAACCACCGTGTGACGGCCGCGCTGCGCCCGTCGATGCTCGTTACCCTGTTCGAAGACGTCCGCCCGATGGCGCTCTCCGGGCTCGCGAGCGGCTTCGTCGCGGCCGTCGCGCTGATCCGGCTGCAGCAGCTCTGGTGTCTCGCATGGTTGATCGTCGACGCCGGCCTGCTCATCGCGCGGCTCTCGATCGCGCGTGCCTACACGGTTCAGCGCGACGCCGGTGACGACCGCGCCGAATACTGGGCGATGCACTATGCGCCCGTGTCGCTCGTCGCGTGCTTCGTGCTCGGCCTCGGCGTGATGGGCTGCGTGCAGGCCGTCGACGTCGAGCTCGGCACGCTGTCGGTGATGGTCGCGGGCGGCGTGTTCGGCGGGATCGCGTCGCGCAATTCGGCGCTGCCGCGGCTCGCGATGATGCAGGTCACGCTCGGCGTGCTGCCGATCGGTGTCGGTGCGCTGCTGGCCCACCGGTCGGGCGCGTGGCTGCTGCTGCCGCCGCTCGCGATCTATCTCGCCGCGATGCGCACGGTCGTCCAGCGTCACTATCGCGTGCTCGTCGCGCTGATCGCCGCGCGCCAGCGCAACGCCGAACTCGTCGCGCGCTTCGACGCCGCGCTCACTTATATGCCGCACGGCCTGTGCATGATCGACGGCGAGCGCCGCGTGATCGTCGCGAACCGGCGCACCGCGCAACTGTTCGGCTCGCCGCGCGAGATCATGCTCGATACGCCGCTGCCCGCCGTCGTCGCCGCGCTCGGCGCGAACGACGCGACCGATCCCGGTGGCGCCAGTCTCGCCGCGCAGTGCGAGCTCTGGCTGACCTGCGACGAACCCGTGCCGCTCGACGTCGTGCTCGCCGACGGCCGCCAGCTCGAACTGACGCGCCATCGCGTGCCGGACGGCAACGCGGTGATCATCGTCGAGGATGTGACCGCGCGCCGCCAGACCGAGCAGCACATCCGGCATCTCGCGCGGCACGATGCGCTGACGGGTTTGCCGAACCGCCACGAACTGCATGCGCGACTCAAGCGGATGCTCGCGCGCCGGCCGCGCACGCCGGACGCCGCGCTCGCCGTCATGTACCTCGACCTCGACGGCTTCAAGGCGATCAACGACCGGTTCGGCCACCAGGCCGGCGACGACGTGCTGACGCAGGTCGCCGAGCGGCTCGGCAACACGCTGCCGGCCGGCGAGCTGGCCGCGCGAATCGGCGGCGACGAGTTCGTCGTCGCGATCGACGACACGACGATGCAGGCGTGCTCGCTCCTCGCCACGCGCATCATCCGGCAGATCTCGGCACCGTACACGCTGTCGATCGGCGAGACGGTGAGCCTCGGGATCAGCATCGGCATCGCGCTCGACGACGGACACGGCTCCCCCGATGAACTGATCCGGCAAGCCGACAGCGCGCTGTACGACGCGAAGTCGGCCGGCAAGGGCATCTACCGCTTCTATTCGAGCGGCAGCAGCCGGGTCACGCCGGTCACCGCGAGCTGACCCGACCACGCACGCCGGCTGCATCGCCCGCTTTCTCCCGCCTCCGCATCCTCCCGACGATTCAATTCCGAAACGCTTTGCGTGGTCGCACGTGGCGTCGCGCGTTCGCGTGTCACGTGACGTGTTCCGTAACATCGCCGCTCCCCACTCGTCACGTTGGCTGCAGAAGCCGGCACGATCGACACAGCGCCGGGCTTTTCAAGCCTGGCACTCTTATTGCTCCCTGTCAGGGAAACAGGTTGTCAGGGAGACCAACATGAATACCGTCGAAGTCCTCAGCCGCAGCGAAACCATCGACGAACTGGATGTGATCGACGGTGAATCGCTGATCCGCCGGCTCGTGTCCGAACGCCGCATGCCGGCCGCCCGCGAGGCCCGATGCGTCGACAATCCACCACTGACGCTGTACGGCGCATTTCGCCAGGGCGTCGCCGATCACGGCGCGCGCCGCGCGAATCCGTATCGCGCCGGCAGCCGTTTCTGGGCCCTGTGGGAAGAAGGACGTCTCGAAGCTGAAACATCGGGCCGGTAAGCCGGCTGCACGCGCCGACCCTGTCGCGGCAAGGGGCCGGCGCGAAACATCAGGCCCGAATGCGGCCGGCCGACCACCCGGCATGCGTTCATCGCTGCAACATCGCACGGGGTGTCGCGTATCGGCTTTGCAACGCGCCCGTACGCATCCATGTGCTTGCCGGTTGATGGCGTTCGGCGTTGCGCGTGTCGGGCACGGCGCGCGGCAGTCGTTTCCCGATAAGATGGCGAATTCCGTTCATCGAACGATGCCGCCATGACCGCCTCTTCCTCACACCGCAATCCCATCCACTGCGAAATCGATCTCGACGCACCAGGCAAGCACGCGGGCTACCTGCGGCTGCCGCATTCCGTGCACCGCTCGGCGTACGGCTGGCTGCCGATCCCGATCGCGTCGATCCGCAACGGCGACGGCCCGGTCGCGCTCGTGATGGCCGGGAATCACGGCGACGAGTACGAAGGCCAGATCATCGTGTCGCAACTGATGCGCGAGATCGAGCCGGAGATGGTCAGCGGGCAGTTGATCCTGCTGCCGATGGCGAATTTCCCGGCGGCGGATGCAGGCCTGCGCGTGTCGCCGCTCGACGAAGGCAACCTGAACCGCAGCTTCCCCGGCGACCCGACCGGCACGCCGACGCAGATGATCGCCCACTACATCGAGCATGTGCTGCTGTCGCGTGCGGAGTATCTGGTCGACTTGCACTCGGGCGGCAGTTCGCTGCTGTACCAGGGCGGCAACATGCTCGCGATCGATCCGCTCGACGCCGACGAAGCCGCGAAGCTCAACGGGCTGCTGGTCGCGTTCGGGTTGCACAATGCGCTGCTGCACGCGCCGAATCCCGTGCATTCGGCATCGGCCGCGCGCCGCCAGGGCGCGATCTCGATCGTGACCGAACTCGGCGGCGCGGGCATGGCCGATCCCTCGCTGATCCGGATGGGCCGCCACGGGCTGCTGCACTATCTCGGCCATATCGGTCTGCTGCACGGCGCGCTCGTGCCCGATGCACCGCCGACCGTCACGCGCTTCATGCGGGTCGACGGCGACCGCCATTTCGTCTACGCGTACGAGCGCGGGCTATACGAGCCGCTCGTCGAACTCGGCGACCAGGTGAAGGCCGGGCAGCCGGCCGCGTGGGTGCATTTCCCCGATACGCCGTTGCGCGAACCGGTGCTGCACCGCTTCAAGGGCGACGGCGAAGTGGTGTGCAAGCGCGTGCCCGCGCAGGTGCAGCGCGGGGACTGCCTGTTTCAGCTGGCGGAGTTGTCGACGCCGCCGCGCGTCATCGAGTGATCGCGACTGGCGCAACCCGCCCCCGCGAAGGACATCGACGACGCGTCGCAACCGTCATGTTGCAAACCCGCTGACCGTCAGCCGGACGACCCTGGCAGCTCGTTTCCCTGCGCGGCACCGCATTGATGGCAATGCGGGAAGAAGAAGAAATTCCGGCCGCCGCATTCGCACACATTGAATAGCCTCAACCCGCAATGTACGCAGAACGTGGAATCGTCGCCGCCGAGATTCCATTGTTTGTCGCATGACGGGCAGCGCTTCTTTTCGAGTGACCGAACGGCTTTTTCGTATCCGATCGTGCGCGCGCGTGCGCCCTGATCCTGCTGCAATTCGAGCCGTTTGCGTTCGGCATAGCGCTGAAATGCCTTCATCATGTAAAGGCCGGCGAATACCGTGAGCGCAATGCCGACCAGAACCCGGACATAGCCGCCGAAATTCGGCAAGTACGGAACCAGTTCAATGAAAAACGCACTCAGTGCAAACAGGCCAAAGCCATACACGAAAGGCCAGTAGCGCACCTTGCGGTAGCGGATGAACAGCCAGGTCGCAACCAGCAGTATCGGTAACGTCAGCGCCAACCGCAGCCCGAACACTTGCATCTCGTAGTGCCGTGTTGCCGCGTCGAGGCGCCGTTCGGCCGCTGCGTCCGCTTCGGCGATTTGCGTGTCCACTTGAGCCTGCTGCGTGGCCAATGCCCGTTGCTGATCGCTGATTGCATCGATCTGATGCTGCCAGTTGGTCACCACGGCCTGGAGCGTATCGAGCTTGTGCGTCCTGGCCAGAATGTCCGGATCCCTCGCACCGTCTCCGGTCACCGAGCGGGTTGCCAGCCAGTTTCGGAAACTCTCCTTCTCGGCCGCGTACTCCTTCGCGGCGCGGCCGCGCGCCACTTCCATTGTGTCGACCTTCTCGACAAGCGCGTCGTGCTGAGCCTGCAGACGGCGCCGCACCGTGTCCAGCCGCGCCTTTGCCTGGGCATCGGCGAATTGCTCGATGACGGGCGGACCGCCGCTCGGCGCGAATGCCATGTCGCGGATCACGAGACTGCCGAGCATGTTCAAAAAGATCGCGAAGATGATCGCAATCACCCATGACGCGAGTCGCAGGAGCCGCGCTGGACTGGTCAGGCCGTCGCCGGAAGTCATCATTATTTTTTGCCCTCTGCTGGAATGGTTTTCATTGTCGTCAATCTCGATACAGCCGTCGATTGTCTCGTTCTCGTCGATTTCAACCGGGCGTCGATCGGATGCCGCGTACCGACCGGAGCGGTCTTGCAAGCTCGCTGGAAGCGGTCGCTCGACTGCTCGGCGTGCAAAGTGCAACTGTCTCGTGAGCCCGTCTCTCTGCTCGACGATCGTCGCTATACGCGTTCGAAGGTTACGTCGATTACCTCTCGCACCGCGTCAAGGGAAGCGCCCGGCTTCAGCGCAGTCTCGAATATGCTGAAATGCGTCTCGTCGGTTTCCCTTAGTCTGCGAAAACTCTGTTTGGGGCCCAGGTACCAGTTGCGACGAACGGCAAAGTAGTCTTCGAGCAAAACGAACAAGAGCCAGTGAAGACGGAAGTTCCCCTCGACGTCCCCTTTCGCGGCTCGCTCAAGCATCTTTTCTGCCCAGATTTTTCTGACCTGTAACTCCGTGTTTGGCACATGCTCAGGTCCTGCGTCGAAAAGCGCCTTCACATCATCAAGTACCTTGTCGCCGAAGCCGTCTTTTTGAAAGAGTATCCGCCCGCCGTTGATCCTGATCCAGCCTGGATCAGCTTCGTCATTTGTTGAATGAACGAACAGATCGAGAAACACACCGTTCCAACGCGAGGCAACGCGCTGGTGGTCGACGGCATCCCGAAAGGCAATTACGTCAATATCGCTCGCAGCCTCCCAGTCGTCGCGTGCGCGGGAACCATAGAGAATGGCCGTGTGGCATCCGTATCTCAGACGCAAGTCGTCGGCGAGAGATTCGATCAACTCGTTGTTTGTCATTGTCTACCCGCACCGGGTGGAGATGCCACGATTGTCGTGGATTTGTCCGCAACGGTCGATCGGCCGAAACTGGCCGGGAACCGTCACCGTCATGGGGTTCGCCCCACCGCACTCCCCCTGCAAGCCTTCTTACACCACCCGCGAAATCCTTATCGAAATTGCTTCGTTCGCCTTTGCCGGCCGCGCCGCTAACGTGTTCAAAACGGCGGCGGCCCGCCCTCTGCATCCCAGCAGGATACGCATCGGCCGCCGCCATCACGACAACCGCGTCGCGATAACGGAACAGACCGGACGGGCCGCGTGCCCGCACCCCGCCAGGAACGTCCGCATCGCGCGCCCTTCGCGATGCCCATGGCCACGACCGACCGCATCATCGACACGACGCCGCTCGACGTCCGCGCACAACCGCTGATCGACGCGCTGATCGACGAGTATTCGACCCGTTACCACGCGTATCGCCCCGACAGCCACGCGTCCGCACGCGATGAACTGGCGCGCTACCCGGCCGAACTGTTCGCGCCGCCCGAAGGCGCGTTCGTGCTGCTGCTGCGCGACGGCGAGACGATCGGCGGCGGCGCGTTCAAGCGCTACGACGCGCAGACCGCCGAGCTCAAACGCATCTGGACCCGCTCGGACCTGCGTCGCCAGGGCCTTGCCCGCCTCATCGTCGAGGCGCTCGAACTGCGCGCCGCGCAGCAAGGCTATCGCCGCATCTACCTGACCACCGGCTTTCGCCAGCCCGAAGCATGGGCGCTGTACGACCGCACCGGCTATACGCGGCTGTTCGATTCGTCGATCGCGCCCGAGGTGCATTACCACCTGCGGTTCGGCAAGGATCTCGCCGATCCGTCGCGCACATCGACGCTGGCCGACCTGTGGGCGCCCGTGCCCGAACCGGTGCTGTCGCGCTGACCGCGACCGCCCCCCTGCATCCCTCCGATCTCCGCTTGCCACCACAGGACGCTTTCATGCAACGAGCCGTACCGCTTTCTTCCCGTGCCGCGCGCACGCTGGCCGCCGCACTGATCGGCCTGACCGCGTTCGCCGCAGCCGCGGCCGCCGGCACCTTCGACCTGAGCCCCGAACAGCGCGGCCGCCCGCGCGGTGTGGCCGATGCGGCCGTCGAGCGTGCAGTGCCCGCATCGTTCAAGTTCGCCGAACCCGGCACGCTGACGATCGGCGTTGCGCCCAGCCTGCCGCCGATCAGCTCGTATGCGACCGACGCGCGCACGGTGATCGGCTTCGACGCCGACGTCGGCCAGCTCGTGTCCGACAGCCTCGGCCGCAAGCTGAAGATCGTCGCGCTCGCGTGGGCCGACTGGCCGCTCGCGCTCGAATCCGGGAAAGTCGACGCGGTGATCTCGAACGTCACCGTCACCGAGGAGCGCAAGCAGAAATTCGATTTCTCGACCTACCGCAAGGACCAGGTCGGCTTCTACGTGCGCAACGACAGCAAGATCCAGGCGATCCGCGAGCCGAAGGACGTCGCGGGGCTGCGTGTCGTGACCGACGCCGGCACCAACCAGGAAAAGATCCTGCTCGCGTGGGATCGCGAGAACGTCGCGCACGGGCTGAAACCCGTGCAGATCCAGTACTACGACGACCAGGCAATGCGCATCGTCGCCGTGCAGTCGGGGCGCGCCGATGCCGTGTTCAGCGTGAACTCGGTGCTCGCATACCAGAGCGCGCAGCAAGGCAAGACGCGGCTCGTCGGCGCGATCAGCGGCGGCTGGCCGCGCACGGCCGACATCGCGATCGCGACGCGCCGCGGCAGCGGGCTCGCCGATCCGCTCACCGTCGCACTGAACGGGCTGATCAAGAACGGCCGCTACCAGCAGGTGCTCGACCGCTGGAACCTCGCGTCCGAAGCGATCGACCAGTCGCGCACGAATCCGCCGGGGCTGCCGAAGAGCTGAGCGCAGCTCCTGCCGACTGTCCATTCACGCTCACTTCACGCTCACGCAGGAACGCCGCCCACCATGTCTTATTCGCTTTCGCTGCTGGACAAGAGTCCGATCGCCGACGGCGCGAACGCCGCCGATGCGCTGCGCTTCACCACGACGCTCGCGCAACGCGCCGAACAGCTCGGCTACGAGCGCTTCTGGGTCGCCGAGCATCATGGCACGCCGGCTTTCGCAAGCTCGGCGCCCGAGATCGTCGTCGCGCACCTGCTCGCGCATACGTCGCGCATTCGCGTCGGCTCGGGCGGCGTGATGCTGCAGCACTACAGCCCGTTCAAGGTCGCCGAAACCTTCAAGGTGCTGGCCGCGCTCGCGCCGGGCCGCGTCGATCTCGGCGTCGGCAAGGCGCCCGGCGGGCTGCCGCTGACCACGCGCGCGCTGCAGTGGTTCCACGACAAGGCGCGCAAGCCGGACTTCGCGGGCCAGTTGGCGGAGCTCGACGCGTTTCTCGGCGATTTTCCGTTTCGCCTGATCTCAGCGGCGGCGCCCGTCGCTGGTGGACGCCGCCGGTGCCCGGCTTTCTCGACGCGGGGCCCGCACACGCGCAGGCCGTGCCGGCGCCTGCCGAGCTCGGCGCCGCGCGCGGCCTGAGCCGCGCAACGTTGCGGCGGCCGGCGAGGGCCGCACGCAGCAGCTAGCGACCGCCGCCCCAGCCATCA
>NZ_JAAGPG010000243.1:0-12290 GCF_017104665.1 Burkholderia sp. Se-20378
TGATCGACTCGTCGCACGACGCGATCTCGGTCGATCTCGACGAATCGGGCGCCGCACGCTGCGCGGATATCTCCGCACGCGTGATGGACCAGTACCGCCGCCGCCTCGCGACGCTCGCCGAGGACGGCCCCACACCGCGCGCGGAAGCGAAGCAGGCCGAAACGATGGAACTGCAGATGCGGATTGCCGCCGTGCGCGCGGAACGTTCCGCGCTGTACCGGCTGCGCAGCGAGAGCAAGATATCCGACGAGACGCTGACGAAGCTGCTCCGCGAGATCGACCTGTCGGAGACCGCGCTGTCGACGCGCAAGAAAGGCATTCTCTGAAGGGCAGGCTGCTGCCTCTGCGCAGCAGCCGCTCAATAAAAAACGGCGACGCACAAGCGTCGCCGTTTTCACATCCGCCCGCATGCGCGTTACTTCGCGACGACGACCGGAATCCCCTTCAGCATCCCCGCGCCCTTCATCTCGTCGAGCGCGTGCTGCACGGCCGCGCTCGTCGCCGCTTCGATGCCGAGCTGCAGTGCGAGCTCGCGCTCCGCGCGCTTCACGCCGGCAAGATTGCGCACCTTCACGTGGCCGAAGCCGCGCACGCGTGCATGCAGGTCGGCCAGTTGCGTGACCTGCGCCGCATTGCCGGCAGTCGTCGCGGCGAGCGCACGCGCGAGCGTCGTCTCGTAGTCGTCGGCGAGCGCACGCTCCATCTTGCGCTCGACGGTGCGACCGAACGGATCGAGCCACGTGCCGCGCAGGCTGCGCACGCGCGCCAACATGCCGAACACCGGCCACATCCATTGGCCGAACACACGCTTCTTCGGCGCGCTGCCGTCGCTGCCGGCCTTCGCGACCGTCGGCGGCGCCAGGTTGAACTTCACGCGATAGGTCTGCCCCGGCACGCCTTCGAACTGCGCTTCGAGCGCCGTGCGGAACGCGTCGTCCGTGTACAGCCGCGCGACTTCGTATTCATCCTTCACCGCGAGCAGCCGGTAGAACGTCGTCGCGACCGCGCGCGTCAGCGCTTCGTCGCCCTTCGCGCGCGCCGCACTCACGAGCGCACGGAAGCGCTCGACATAGCGTGCGCCGCCGTACGCGTCGAGACGCGCTTCGCGATCGGCGATCAGTTCGGCGAGCGTCTCCGGTGCGGCATGCGCGGCCACCGCGTGGCGCGCGTTCCACAACGCATCGAGGCCCGCTGCGTCGCCGGCCGCCATCCGGCCGATCGAAAACGCGAGCTTGTTCATCGGCACCGCGACATTGTTCAGCTCGATCGCGCGCATCATCGCGGCATGCGACACCGGTACGAGGCCGAGCTGCCACGCGTAGCCGAGCATCAGGATGTTCGCGCCGATCGAGTCGCCGAGGAACTTCGCGGCGAGCGCCTGCGCGTCGCAGCTCGACAGGTAGCCGTCGCCGGCCGCGTGGTGCATCTTCTCGAGCAGCGCATCCGCATGCAGGTTCGCGTCGGGGTTCTGCACGAACGACGCGTTCGGGATCCGGTGCGTGTTGACGACGATCCGCGAACGCTCGTGACGCACGGTCTGCAGCGCCTCGGCGCTCGCGCCGACGACCATGTCGCACGCGAGCAGCACGTCGGCCTGCTGCGTGTCGATGCGCACCTGGTTCAGCCAGCGATCGCTCGATGCGATCCGCACGAACGACAGCACCGAGCCGCCCTTCTGCGCGAAGCCCATGAAATCGAGCACCGATGCGCTCTTGCCTTCGAGGTGCGCGGCCATGCTGATCAGCGCGCCGACCGTCACGACGCCCGTGCCGCCGACACCCGTCACGAGCATGTCGAACGGCGCCGCGTCGAGATGCGTGGCCGGCACCGGCAAAGCGTCGACGCGCGCGGCGAGCGCGGCTTCGTCGAATGCGGCGCCGGCGGCCTTCTTCAGCGCCGCGCCTTCGACCGTCACGAAGCTCGGGCAGAAGCCGTTCACGCACGAGTAGTCCTTGTTGCACGACGACTGGTCGATGCGGCGCTTGCGGCCGAGTGGTGTTTCGAGCGGCTCGACCGACAGGCAGTTCGACTGTACGCCGCAATCGCCGCAGCCTTCGCACACCGCATCGTTGATGAACAGGCGCTTGTCCGGGTCGGGGAATTCGCCCTTCTTGCGGCGGCGGCGCTTCTCGGCCGCGCAGGTCTGGTCGTAGATCAGCACGGTGACGCCCGGCGTCTCGCGCAGCTCGCGCTGCACGGTGTCGAGTTCGCTGCGGTGATGGAACGTCGTGCCCGTCGGGAACTGGCCGTGATGGCCGTCGTACTTCTCCGGTTCGTCGGACACGACGACGAAGCGCGACACGCCTTCCGCCTCGACCTGCCGCGCGATCTGCGGCACCGAGATGCTGCCGTCGACCGGCTGGCCGCCCGTCATCGCGACCGCGTCGTTGTAGAGGATCTTGTACGTGATGTTCGCTTTCGCGGCCACGGCCTGGCGGATCGCGAGAATGCCCGAGTGGAAATAGGTACCGTCGCCGAGGTTCTGGAACACGTGCTTCGTGTTGGTGAACATCGCGTGCGCGGCCCAGTCGACGCCCTCGCCGCCCATCTGGATCAGCCCCGTCGTGTCGCGCTCCATCCACGACGCCATGAAATGGCAGCCGATGCCGGCCTGCGCGATCGAGCCCTCCGGCACCTTCGTCGACGTGTTGTGCGGGCAGCCCGAGCAGAAGTACGGCGTACGCTTCACCGCGTCCGCCTCGTTCGACAGGATCTGCGGCGCGACGAGATCGACCACGCGTTCGCGGCGGTCGAGCGCCGGCTTGTGGCGCGCGAGCCAGTCGGCGAACACCGGCAGGATCCGCGACGGGCGCAGCTCGCCGAGCTCGGACAGCAGGCAGGCGCCGGCCGCGTCATGCTTGCCGAGCACGCGCGGGCGCGCGCCTTCCGTGCGGTTGTACAGGTAGTCCTTGATCTGCTGCTCGATGACGGGGCCCTTCTCCTCGATCACGAGCACTTCGGCGAGCCCGTCGACGAAGGTTTCGACGCGCGTCATTTCGAGCGGGTACGACAGGCCGACCTTGTAGATCCGCACGCCGGCCGCGTCGAGGTCGGCCACCGTCAGGTCGAGGCGGCGCAGCGCTTCCATCAGGTCGAGGTGCGCCTTGCCACAGGTCACGATGCCGACGTTCGCCTGCGCGCTCGGCGCGATCCACTTGTCGATGCTGTTGGTGCGCGCGAAATGGCGCACCGCGTCGAGCTTCGCCGCGAGGCGCGCCTCGATCGTGAGGCTCGGCAGGTCCGGCCAGCGGTTGTGCAGGCCACCCGCCGGCGGCGTGAAGCCTTCCGGCGCGGGCCACTGCGTCTGCAGCGCATCGAGGTCGACGGTCGAACCCGACTCGACCGTTTCCGAGATCGCCTTGAAACCGACCCATGCGCCCGAGTAACGCGACAGCGCCCAGCCGTACAGGCCGAATTCGAGCATGTCGGCGATGTTCGCCGGGTTCACGACCGGCATGTGCCACGCGATCATCGCGAAGTCGCTCTGGTGCGGCATCGACGACGACACGCAGCCGTGGTCGTCGCCCGCGACGACGAGCACGCCGCCATGCGGCGACGAGCCGTACGCGTTGCCGTGCTTCAGCGCGTCGCCCGCGCGATCGACACCCGGGCCCTTGCCGTACCACATCGCATACACGCCCTCGACCGTGCGCTCGGGGTCGGCCTCGACCCGCTGCGTGCCGAGCACGGCCGTGCCGCCGAGTTCCTCGTTGATCGCGGGCAGGAAGCGCACGCCGCCGGCGTCGAGCAGTTTCTTCGCCTTCCACAGCTGCTGGTCGACCATGCCGAGCGGCGAGCCACGATAGCCGCTGACGAAGCCGGCCGTGTTGAGCCCCTGTTCGGCGTCGACCGTACGTTGCATCAGCAACAGGCGAACCAGCGCCTGCGTGCCGGTCAGGAAGATCCGGCCGCGCGTCGCGGTCAGGTTGTCGGTCAGGCGGTAGTCGGACAGGGCAGGCGTGCCGTCGACGGGCAAGCGGGCAGTCATGGGGGATGTCTCCGGATTGTGCTGTTCTGGGCTGCTCGACAGGGCGTCGGGCGACGCGAAACTGGCGGCAGCGAATGGCTCTATTTTTTCGCGCGCAGCCGAGAATGTTTTTTCTCATCTTGCTCGGGCAGGCCCTCAGTGAGAAAAACTGCGCAGGTTTTTACCGGGATTTGAGAGAGTTTTCGCGCACGGCGGCCGGACGGGATCGGCGACGTGTCGGGACGGGTGGGTCGATTGCCGGGGAAACGCGTGGCGGTCCGGCGGTGGCCCCTGGTAGGGGGAGGATGGCGCTCGCGCCCCGTGTGACAAGGGTTTCAGCGATTCGAGGCAGTGAGTCTCACCGATGAAATGCACAGCGTTGCGATTGGTCGGTGGCGTGGGATGTCCACAATGCCGCGCCCTTCTCGCAGACCTGGCTCGCGCGCTCACCGTTCGATTGCACAGCGTTTCGAGTGGCCTGGGGCCGGGATGTCCACATCGCTGCCGGCATGCGTTTGGCGCTTGCCTCGACGTTCACCGTTCGGATTCACAGCGCGGCGAGTGGGTTTCAACCGCGGATATCCACATTGACGAGAACGTATTGCTTCGATCGGTGGCTCGCCTTCAGCGCTCGAATACTCGGGGGCGCGGGTGGGTTTGTCGGCTGGACAGGTGTGCCGGAACACGCGTGCCGGGCAATCGCGGACTCGCATTCATCGTGGAAATACACTGGGTCGCAAGCGGGTTGGTTGGCTGGACAGGCACGCAGGAACCCGCATGCTGCGCAATCGCGGGCTCGGGCTCACTGTGGACATACACCGGGTCGCGAGCGGGTTGGTCGGCCGGACTGGCACGCCGGTACACGCATGTTACGCAATCGCGGGCTCGGGCTCACCGTGGAAACACACTGGGTCGCGAACGCGTTGCTCGGCCGGACAGGCACGCCGGTACACGCATGCTACGCATTCGCGGGCTTGGGCTCACCTTTGAAACACACTGGATCGTGAGCGAGCTCATCGGCCGGACTGGCACTCAGGAACCCGCATGCTGCACAATCGCGGGCTCGCGCTCACTGTGGAAATACACCAGGTCGCGAGCGGATTTGTCCGCCGGACTGGCACGCTAGTACACGCGTGCCGCACAATCGCGGGCTTGCACCCACCGTTGAAACACACTGGGACGTGAGTAGGTTTATCGCCGGATTTGCACGCCTGAATGGGCATGCTGCACAATCGCGGGCCCGCGCTCACCGTTGATATTCACAGGGCTTCGAATGTCCGCAACAGCGGTTAATCCGGCATTGCCGACCGGCCACGCGGGCACCCTCACCGTTGAAAACCACAGCCCTTCGAGTGATTCAGGGCGCAGGATATCCACATGGCTGAGCATCCGCCGATGCGATAGCGGATGCGCACCGCGAAACGTGCGGTCAAGCCTGTAATCCATGCTGGAAGCGGCTCATCAGCCGATTGAGCACTGACACTCACCGTCGAAATGCACAGTGCCGCGAGTTGTTTCGGCGGCCGGATATCCACACGGGTGCCTATGTTTGCCCCGTTCGCATGCTCGCATGCGAGCCTGAGATACACGACGCTTCAGACGGCGCCGGCGGCCGAATGATCGCCTCTTGGTGCGCTGACCGCCGATCTCGTGTTCACGCTCACCCTTGCATTGCGCAGCGCTTCGAGTCGCTTGCGAGCGCAGCGAAATCTTCGCGTTGCAGACCACACACCCGCGCGCACCGTTAAAATGCACGGCCTTCCGGGTAGCCTCCTGACCCGGATATCCACGTCTCAGCACTCGCGCGGTTCGACCAAGCGGGCGCGCGTTCGGCTAGAATGCGCGGCGCTCCGAACCACGGCAAAGATCGGAAAACCGCGCCAGGACTGGCGCATCGCCCGATCGGACGCCGCCCCTCACCGTTGAATTCCACAGCATTTCGCGTCGTTTTGCGGGCGAGTTGTCCACACCCCGCTTCATGCATTCCGTATCATCCGGTGACCCTCACCTGTGAAATGCACAGGGCGCCGAGTCGTTTCGGCGTGAGGATATCCACAACCGATCGCGCGGGGCGACTTTCGTCCGACCATCGGCAGGAGCGGCTCACGCATCCACCGGCGGCTATCGGGCAATTACCGGAAAGCCCCATCCAGACGGCCTCGGCGGCACACTCACCATTCAAATGCACAGCGTTTCGAGTCGCCTCGAGGGTGGGTTATCCACATCCGTCCAGCCTGGCTGCATCGAACGGGCATGCGCCCGCGCGTCGCGTTACTCGGCAATCGACCGGATGACCGCTGCCGGATTGCCGCCGACCAGCACGTTCGGCGGAACATCCCGCGTGACGACGGCCCCGGCCGCGACCACCGAGTTCTCGCCCACCGTCACACCGCCGATGATCGTCGCACCGGCGCCAATCCAGACGTTCCGTTCGATCACGATCGGCTTCGCGACGACGGCGTCGCGCCGCCGCGAAGGTTCGACGGGATGACCGGACGTGATGAGGCTGACGTTCGGCCCGATCATCACGTCGTCGCCGATCTCGAGCCCGCCGAGATCGTAGAACGTGCAGTTCTGGTTGACGAACACGTTGCGCCCGAGCTTCATGCCGGTGCCGCCTGTCGCATGGAACGGCGGGATCAACACGAAGCCGTCGTCCACCTGCGTGCCGATCAGTTCTCCGAACAAGCTGCGAACCTCGGCGGCATCGTCGAACGTCAGGCGATTGATCCGCGCGGCGATCGACATCGCCCGCCTGACTTCGGCCACCATCGCCGCCGATTCCGGCGTTCTTCTCGGAATGATCGTGATGCGCTCGTCGTTTGCCATGCGTGAGTTGTCTCCCATGATTTCCCTGCTTCGCGATGCATCCGTGATTGCGGAAAGATGCCAGCGTGGCCGTGTATGTGGGCGCTGCAGGCATCCGTGATGCCGTGCAAGGAACGCCGGCTCACGGCCGAATCTTCATTTATTTATAACTAGTCTTATCAAGACTAGTTATAGACTAACACCCTTGTGTCATAAGGCTTTCCCGGTTTTCCGCACGATTCACGCACAACACACAACGCATCCGGCCATCGCACGCAGATAGCCGCCCCTAGCCGGGCGCCCCTGTCCGAACCGTCGGCGCTCGGGTACGCTTGAGCATCCACCGGACCGACAGCTGCACCTCAACGCGGAGGCACGATGAAGCTCTACTACTGGCCGAAAACCCGGGCATTCCGGGCATTGTGGATGCTTGAAGAACTCGGCGTGGTGTACGAACTCGTGCCGATCGACCTGCGTTCGCACGAACAGGGCAGCGACGCGTTCGTGCAGGTCAACCCGATGGCCAAGCTGCCCGCGCTCGACGACGGCAGCGTGCCGTTCGCCGAATCGGGCGCCGTGCTGCTCTATCTTGCCGACCGCTGCCCCGGCGCCGGGCTCGGTGTCGCGCCCGACCATCCGCTGCGCGGCCGTTTTCTCCAATGGCTGTTCTTCACCCCGACCTGCCTCGAACCGGCGATGGCCGAAAAATTCACCGGCGCGTCGGGCAATCCGGTCGCGTTCGGCTGGGGCAACATCACGCGCGTGCAGCGCGCCCTTGCGCAAGCGCTCGCCCATAGTCCGTGGCTCGTCGGCGACCACTTCACCGCGGCCGACCTGCTGCTCGCCAGCACGCTGAAGATCGCGTTCGACGCGCACCTGCTGCCGCACGAAGGCGTGCTCGGCGACTACGTCGCGCGCGCCGAGGACCGCGACGCCTTCCGCCGCGCGGTGGCGATCGAACAGCGCGAAGCGGCGCGTCTGCTGCATGCGTGACGTTTAGACGTGTCGTGCGTGGGCGGCGCTACCAGCCGCCCGCGAGCGCACCTACGCGGCCGGGCCTGACGTCGCGGCGCCGGCATTGACCACCGCACCCGGCGAGCCGCGCTCGTCGGTATCGGCGTCGACCGGCACCACCTCATGGAAATGCGTGTAGTCGATGTGCGTGATGCCGTCTTCGTCGTGCATCAGGTCGACATAGCGGTGACGCCAGCGGATCTCGCCATGCTCCCAGGAATGACGCGCCTGCATCACCTGCGCGGTCGTCTCGTCCGAGCCTTCGATCGTGATCAGCAACGATGCGTCGCGTGCGGCGAGCGATTCGGGCGTCTCGCCGAACAGCGCGCTCGATTCGTCGATCACGTGCATCAGGTTCCAGCCGAGCAGGAAAATCGGATGCTCGCTGCGTACGAGCGGCAGGTCGTGGATCTTGCGCAGCGTGTAGCCCTCGTGCGTGCCTTCGACGCGCATCAGCCGCAGTTTCGCCTGCGCCTCGGCAATCACGTTCTGGCGCGCATTCGCGGCGCGCACCATCAGCGTCATCCTGCCGTTCAACGGCCGGACGATCGCGTAGCGCGCGAACAGGATCTTCGCCTGCGGTCGCGAAAACCGTGCAAACACGAGCCCCGTGGCCATCGCAATGCCCGACATCCCGACGAAGATCTCGAACGTTGCGACCAGGTGCGCATAGACGGTCTGCGGATGCATGTCGCCGTAGCCGACGGTCGCGAGCGTCTCGACGCTGAAGAAGAACGCGCCGCCGAAGCCGGCTGGCGACTGGTTCGCGATCGGCGTATGACCGAGCATGTAGAGCGTCGCAAAACCGCCGTTGAGCAGCAGAAACAGCACGGCGAGCGACAGGAAGAATACGGGCCAGCTCACCGTCAGCGCGCGGTGATAGAGGTCGCGCCAGCCAAGCGGCGGCATCCCGTACGCGATGACCGGGCGCGTGCCCGACCAGATCTTGCGGCCACGGCCGCGGGAGGCTGGGGAGGACGAATCGACATTCATCGCGCGGCGCCGGAAGCAGGGAGGCGATGAGCGTAGCACGCGCGGCGGCGGCCGGGTATGCGTGCCGGTTCGGAACGGAAATGCTGCGCACCGCCGGCTGCTCGGCGCAAAAAAAAACCGGCCGCGGAAGCGGCCGGCTGCGTCGTCGGAGCGTGGGCAAGCGCGCGGTGCGCGCGGCGCTCACTTGCGGTCGACGATCACCTGGTCGAACGTGCCGCCGTCCGCGAAATGCGTCTTCTGCGCGTTCGCCCAGCTGCCGAATACCTGCTCGACGCTGAACGTCTTCAGCGGCTTGAATTCGGCCGCATGCTTCTTCAGCACGTTCGCGTCGCGCGGGCGCAGATGGTGTTGCGCGATGATCTCCTGCGCTTCCGGCGTGTACAGGTAGTCGAGATACGCCTGCGCGACCTTGCGCGTGCCCTTCTTGTCGACGACCTTGTCGACGACGGCGACGGGCGGCTCCGCGAGGATGCTCGCCGACGGGTACACCGCATCGAACTGTGCGCCCGATGCGCCGGTGTCCATCAGCGCGACTTCGTTCTCGAACGTGACCAGCACGTCGCCGATGCCGCGCTGCGTGAACGTCGTCGTCGCGCCGCGACCGCCGGAATCGAGCACCGGCACGTTACGGAAGATCGCCTTCTCGAAGTCGATCGCCTGCTGGTCGGACGCGCCTTTCTGCTTCTGGAAGCCCCACGCGGCGAGATACGCGTAGCGGCCATTGCCCGACGTCTTCGGGTTCGCGATGACCACCTGGACACCCGGCTTCGCGAGATCGCTCCAGTCCTTGATCGCCTTCGGGTTGCCCTTGCGCACCAGGAACACCATCGTGGTCGAGTACGGCGAGCTGTTGTCCGGGAAGCGCGCGCGCCAGTCCTTCGGCAGCAGCTGGCCGCGCTCGGCGAGCAGGTCGATGTCGTTCGGCTGGTTCATCGTCACGACGTCGGCCTGCAGCCCCTGCAGCACCGACAGCGCCTGCGCGCTCGACGCGCCGTGCGACTGCTTGATCGCGATCGTCTCGCCGGTCTTCTGCTTGTAGGCAGCGGCAAAACCCGCGTTGATGTCCTTGTACAGTTCGCGCGTCACGTCGTACGACACGTTCAGGATCGACGTATCCGCGTGCGCGGCCGTTGCCGCCACGACCAGCGCCGCCGCCGCGCCCGTGTGCAGCCAGCGACCGATCCCCTTCATGCTTGCCATCGTGATATGCCCCGTTTCCAGTGGTGGTGAATGTGCGTGACGGCACGCGTACGCGCTGTCATCGAAACGTAAGCGGGCATTCTAGCGGCCGGGCGCGGCGCGCTTTCCAATCAGTCGTGGAAAGCAAATCTCGAATCCTGCTAAACGGCGGCGGACGCTCGCGTGCGGATCGGATCCGGTGTTAAGATCGCCGCTCAGCCCATTTCCCGGTTCCTCCATGTCCGCTGCCCTGCGCTCGCTTCCGATCCTCGCCGCCGTCGCGGCAGGTGCGCGCGCGGCCGGGCTGAAACTGAAAAAACGACTCCTCGACTGACGGGGACGTCGCGTCCCGTCAGGCGAATGCCGGACGGGATGCCCGCAGGTCGTTTCTTTCTCCTTGCTCGCACGCCTCGCTCCGGCTCTCCGCCGGCGGAACGGTTCCTTCCCACTCCGTTTCCACCATGAGGCTTTGCATGAACACACGTTTCGAAGGTATCTGGCTGCCGATCATCACGCCGTTCCACCACGGCGAAGTCGACCATGCCGCGCTCGCGCGACTCGCGCGCCACTATGTGGCCGCGGGCATCGCGGGCTTCGTCGCGGGCGCGACGACCGGTGAGGGCGTGCTGCTCGACGCGCGCGAACAGGACGCGGTGTTCGCGACGCTGCGCGACGCGACGCCCGGGCTGCCGATCGTCGTCGGACTGACCGCGAGCGCAACGCATTTTGCGACCGCCCGCGCGCGCGAAATCGCGGCGCTGCGGCCCGACGGGCTGCTCGTCACGCCGCCCGTCTACGTACGGCCGACCCAGGAAGGCATCCGCCGCCACGTCGAGGCAATCGTCGAAGCGGCCGACCTGCCGGTGCTCGTCTACAACATCCCGTACCGCACCGGTGTGAACGTCGAACTGGAGACGCTGCAGGCGCTCGCGCGCGACCCGCGGGTCGCGGGCATCAAGGAATGCGGCGGGACGCTCGACCGGATGAGCCGGCTCGTGCACGACACGCCGCTCGCGATCCTTTCCGGCGACGACAACCAGAACTTCGCGGCGATGTGCGCCGGTGCGCACGGCGCGATCGCGAGCAGCGCGCACGTGCTGCCCGAATGGCATGTGCGCATCCACGCGCTGCTGCGCGACGGCCGGCTCGCCGATGCGCGGCGCCTGTCGGTCGCGCTGCAGCCGCTCGTCGCGGCGCTGTTCGCGGAGCCGAACCCGGCGCCGGTGAAGGCCGTGCTGGCCGCGCAAGGGTGGTGCGAGGACGGTTTGCGACTGCCGTTCGTGCCGGCGAGTGAAGGGTTGAGGGAGCGGCTGGCGGCCATTTGTGCGGAGCTGGACGAAATCGCGCCGGACGTCGCGGCGGCATGAACCGCGACGCTACATGGCGCGCAGCCCACCGATGACTTTCGCCCCGACAGATTGCTTCAAACTGTCAGAACAAGAGACAGGTCGTACCGTGCAAGTTGGGCGTCGGCTGTCACGAGCTGAAGCGGCTCGTGACGGGCCTGCGCGACCAGCAAGCGATCGAATGGATCACGATGGTGATGCGGTAGATCACGAACCGCGGCCCCATGCACGGCCCGAACCGGTAGCTCGCGAATCCCGCTCGAGCCGATCGCACGGATCAGCTTGCCGACGTCGATATCGAGCTTCCCCAGGCCGGCTTTGATGGCGGCCTCCCAGATACTTGCGCTGCTGACGAAACGTACGTCGGCGGCCGAGATCAGTCGGCGCGCCCGTGCGCTCAACCTGGGGTCATTCGTCACGATCCACAAAAAGATGTGCGTATCGAGCAACAGCCGCATCAGCGCCCTTCGAAAGCATCCAGTAGGTAATCGGGCAGCGGGGCATCGAAGTCGTCCGCGATCCGGGCCTGCCCCTGCAGGACACCGAACCGAACCGGCGGATTGACTGGCACAAGTCGATCGGCCGACGCCCCGTCACTGCGGATCGTGACATCTGCCCTTTGAGTCGGATCGAGCGCACTGGCGCCGGGTGTATTCGCGTTTTGCATGATGACCTCCGTTTCAAGTGATCATCACTGTAGTGAGGTTCGCGCGATCGATCCATTCGACCGATCGGCAGAGGGACTGTCGAACTGCACCCCGCGGCGGCAATCGCGCGTTTCGTCACGCCGCCAGCGCCACCCCCGCCCCCTCCGTCGCATCCCGCACCGCCTGCGTCACGATCCGCGCGAGCCGATCGACGGTCGGCGTCGCCGACGACGTGCGCCGCAGCAAAATCAGCGGCAAACTCGGCAGTCCCGGCAGCCCGCACGAGGCCGCGTCGAGCACGCGCACCGACGCGGGCAGCCCGTACTGCGAGCGTAC
>NZ_JAAGPG010000244.1:0-12346 GCF_017104665.1 Burkholderia sp. Se-20378
CGAGCGTCGCGTCACCGCCGTCCTCCGCGAGCCGCGCGGCATCGCGCCCGATGCGGATCGCGCGCAGGCCGCGCCGCGCCAGTTCGGCGACGACAAACCGCCCGGTGTGACCCGTGGCGCCATAGACTGCAACCGTCATTCGATCATCCATGATCAACTCCGCTACAGAACGGTCTGTTTTATAGTGCAGACCTGTAGCGTCGTCAAGGACGCGATGCTATGATCGGATCACTGTTGCAGTAGTGGGCGGCCAGCAAGGCCGGGTCGGGATGAAAAAGGAAACAGGCATACCAGGGAACGCGCCCGATACGCGCGAACGCATTCTGCAAACGGCCAGCGAGCTGTTTTACCGGGAGGGCACGCGCGCGGTCGGCGTGGACCTGATCGTCGCGCAGGCGGGTGTGGCGAAGACGAGCCTTTATCGTCACTTCGCGACCAAGGACGACCTGATCGAAGCGTTCCTGCTGCGTGAGGATGCCGATTTCTGGGCGCATTGGGATGCGGTGGCCGCGCAGTACCGGCGCACGCCGCGCGAGGAACTGGATGCGCAACTGCAATGGATCGGCGAACGCATTGCGCGCCCCGGCTATCGCGGCTGTCCGCAGATCAACATCGCCGCCGAATACGCGGACGGCAACCATCCGGCCCGCAAGGTGGCCGTCGCGCACAAGCAGGAGTTGCGGCGCCGGCTGACCGAGCTGGCGGGGGCGATCGGCGTCGACGAACCGGAAACCTTCGCGTTGCGGCTCGCGACCGTCATCGACGGCGCGCTGAGCAGCGGGCAGGCGCTGCATGCGCACGGGCCCGTGGCCTTCCTGCAGGAAATCGCGCAGTTGCTGTTGCCGAAGAAGGGGCGGAAGTAAGCCTCCTTGCCGCTGCGATCCGCGCGCCGGTTGGGTTCAGCCGCGTTCAGCCGGATCGACCGACAACGCGCGCAACTGGCCGCGCAACTGATCGACTTCCCCCGGTGCGAACGGCCGTTCGATCTCGGCATGCGTCTGCTGCCACAGCGGAAACGCTTCGGCCAGCAAGTCATGGCCGGCCGGCGTCAGTTCGAGCAGGCGGCTGCGCCGGTCGTCCGGATCCTGCATGATCGTGACCAGGCCGCGCCGCTCGAGCGGCTTGAGCGCGGCCGTGAGCGTGGTGCGGTCCATCGCGAGCAGCGACGCGACCGATTTCATCGGCGCCGGCCGGGGCCGGTTCAGCGACATCAGCAGCGAAAACTGGCCGTTGGTGAGATCCAGCGGGCGCAGCACATCGTCGAAGATCCGCGCAAGATTGCGCGCCGCGCGCTGCATGTGCAGGCACAGGCAGCAATCGCGCACCATCAGCGTCGTTTCGAAAGGGAGCTTTTCTTTTCGTGCCATGTTGCAATTGTGTTGATATCAACCTATCTTGTCAAGGTCGAGGCGCGGCAGCCCGTCGCGTCCGTCACCGGAGGAGACAGCATGAGTGCTCAACAGCAGTTGTATCTCGCGGTATTTCTCGGGACCAAGGATAGCCCGGCGATGAAGGCCTGGATGGCGTTGCCGGACGAGGAGCGGCGCACGCGCGAGCGCGACGGCATTGCCGCCTGGCATGCCTGGGTCGACCGGCATCGCGACGCGATCGTCGAGATGGGCGGGCCGCTCGGCAAGACGAAGACCATCGATGCGGCCGGCGTCAAGGACACGGCGAACGCGATGAGCGGCTTTACCGTCGTGCGGGCGGCTTCGCACGAAGCCGCGGCCGCGCTGTTCGAAGGCCATCCGCATTTCACGCTGTTCCCGGGTGTGGCGATCGACGTGATGCCGGTGCTGGCGATTCCCGGCGCGTGAACGACACGCGAGGCCAGGCGTCGTGTATCGGCGATGCACCGTGGCCGGCATGCGGAAGTTTTCCCGACATTCTGGATGGAGACTGGCGATGAAGCTTTACGGATTTGCCGGCACCCGCTCGCAACGCGCGCTGTGGGGGCTGAAGGAGCTGGATGCCGATTTCGAGTTCATCTCGGTGAACCTGCTACAGGGCGAGCACAAGCGGCCCGAATTCCTGCGCCTCAATCCGGCCGGCAAGGTGCCCGTGCTGGTGGACGGCGACCTGGTGATTCCCGAGTCGGCCGCGATCGTGCTGTATCTCGCGGACAAGTACCCGGAGAAGGCGCTGCTGCCGGTCGATCCGGCGCTGCGGGCCGAGGCTTACCGGTGGGTCATGTTCGCGGTGACGGAGCTCGAGCAGCCGCTGTGGCGGATCACGCGGCACTCGTTCATCTATCCGCCGGAGAAGCGTTCGCCGGCCGATATCGAGCTGGCGCGCGAGGATTTCAGGACGATGGCCGCGATCCTCGACAAGCATCTCGAAGGGCGTGAGTTCATCGTTGGCGACACGCTGACGGTGGCCGATTGCGTGACCGCTTACCTGATCGACTGGGCGGGCGAGTGCAACCTGATCGAATCGTTTCCGCAATTGCGTGCGTATCTCGAACGGCTGTATGCGCGGCCGAAGGCGCCGCAGCGGATCGCGGACGCGCGCAAGGCGGCGTGAACGTGCGGCGGTCGGTCATGTGCGGCACGGGCATGGCCGACCGCTACGTGTGTGAGGGCGGCGAGCGGCAGTCTCGCCGCGTTCAAGGTGGCGAAGCGTGCGTCGCGAGCGCGGCGCACGCAAGCGCTCACGCGACGTCTTCAGGCCCGCCGAGCATGCGACACAGCGTCGACAGGTCGCTGAGCGTGAGGTGCGACGTCGCGGCCTGCTGCTGCGCACGCTCCGCTTCCGGATGCGTATCGCGAACGACCCATGCGGCCTGAAGCCCCGCGTTCAATGCGCCGACGACATCGAGGTGATAATCGTCGCCGACATGCAGCAGTTCCGCCGGCTGCACATCGAGCGTTTCCGCTGCCGCATGAAATATCCCGGGCTCCGGCTTCGCGACGCCGAACGCCTGCGCGCTGAGCGTCGCACGAAAGAATTCGCCGCCGCCGGTCAGCCGGAGATCCGCGTTGCCGTTGGTCACCGCGATCAGCGGAAACCGCGCGCTCAACCACGCGAGCGTCGGCAACGCATCGTCATAGAATTCGACCCGGTTGCGCGCGGCATAGAACGCTGCGTACGCACGGTCGGTGAGCGCGACATCTTCGTTCGCCCGCTCCAGTGCAAGCCTGATCGAGCCGATTCTCATCGCGCGGAAGTCGCCGGCAAGCTCTGGGCACAATCGTTCGTATTCCTCACGCAAGTCGCTCAGCGCCTGCTGCGTGGGCAGCACACGCTCGGTACCGGGCGCGTGCTCGATCAGCCACGTGCGAAGCGTCGCTTCGGCCCGTACGACGGACGGCCCGAACGGCCACAGGGTGTCGTCCAGGTCGAACGAGAGGGCGGAAACTTGGGTGAGGCGCATGGCGATTGACGGGGAGTTTCGTTTACCAGGGCCACGGAATGGAAATTCCGGTGCCGTTTTCGAGGGCCTGACGATACAGGAAGCGTGCGACGGTCAGGTCCTGAAGCGCGAGCCCGGTCATGTCGAAGACGGTGATCTCGTGCGGTGCGCGGTCGACCGTCGCGGTTCCGGCGAGGATGTCACCGATTTCCGTGCGTGGCAAATCCGGCGCCCACTGGCACTCGCCGATGCTGCGCGCCTGGTCGTGATCGTCCACGACGATGCGTGCGCGCTCCAGCACGCCGGCCGGAAGCTCGCGCTTGCCGGCGGTATCGGCGCCCACGCAGGTCAGGTGGGTGCCCGGCTGAACCGCCGCCGCATCGAACAGTGGGCCGCCGCCAGGTGTGGCCGTGATGACCACGTCGCTATTGGCCACCGCATCGTTCCGGTCGCGCGCCACGGCGATCGTGCATCGATCCCGGAAGGCCGATTCGAACACCGGATCCGGCTCGCCGCTGACGTTCACATATTGCACCGTGCACCGTTGCGGCAGCAGCCCGAGTGCGTAGTCGAGCTGGACGCGCGCCTGCACGCCCGTGCCGAACACGCAGATGCGCGTGCTGTCGCGACGCGCGAGCAGTTGCAGCCCGAGGCCGCCGGCGGCGCCGGTTCGCGCGGTGGTGATCGCATTGCCGTCCATGATGCACAGCGGTCGGCCCGTGGCCGGGTCGAACAGCGCGACGGTGGCCTGATGCGGTTCGCCGCCGAGCGCGCGGTTGCCGGGCCAGAACCCGGCCGCCTTGAAACCGAGCAGATCCTGATTCGCGACATCGCCCGACTTGATGCCGAACACGCCGCCGGTGTGCAGTTTCTCGCGGACCACCGGGAACACGCGTCCGGCCCGTTGACTGTGCAGCACGAAGGCTTCGCGGACCGCCGCCGTCACTTGCGCGGCCTGGAGGGCGGGGGCGACGGTATCGCGGTCGAGCAGCAGGAGTCGGGCGTCTGTCGGCATGGTCGGGCAAGCGCTTTCGGCGCCAGGCGAATCGAGGTGGTTTAAATTTTGTCCAGATTTGGATAAATAGTCAATAAATTGACGGAACGTCCCAGGCGCGCGGGTTCGCTCACCACCCGTAGAAGCGCGGCCACGTCTGCACGCCGCCGTCTTCGGCGATCGCCTGATATTCGGGATGCTGCGCGCCTGTGGCGCACGCGTGATTCGGCAGGACGCGCAGGCGGGTGCCGATCGGAAACCGTTGCGCGATGCCGGCGTCGGGCGAGCCCACGCGCGACACGATCCCGTGCTCCTGGTTGGCGGCGCTCATCACGTAGTCGCCGAGCACGTCGCCGTGTTCGGTGCAGACCTGCCCGTAACCGAAGTCGTGCGCCTGGCGCTGCGTGCCGCGGTCGCGGCTCATCGCCATCCAGCCTGCGTCGACGATCGCCCAGCCTTTCTCTTCCTGGTGCCCGATGACGGTGGTCAGCACCGACAGCGCGATGTCGGACAGGTCGCACACGCCGATGTTGTGCATCACGAGATCGAACATCACGTACACGCCCGCGCGCACTTCGGTGACGCCTTCGAGGTGTTCCGCCGCGAGGGCCGTGGGTGTCGAGCCGATGCTGACGACCGGGCAGGGCAGCCCGGCGGCCCGGAGGCGCTCCGCTGCCCGCACGGTGCGGCTGCGTTCCTGCTCGGCGATCGCCGCCAGCGCGTCGGGCGTGTCGTATTCGTAGCTGGAGCCCGCGTGCGCGAGCACTCCGCCGAGCACCATCCCGCCGTCGACCAGCGCGCGGCCCACGTCGATCAGCAGGTCGGCGTCGGGCGGAATCCCCGAGCGGTGGCCGTCGACGTCGACCTCGATCCACACGTCGAAGCGCTCGCCGTGCGCGCGCCCGAATTCGGCGATCGCGTGCGCGGCCGGCAGGCTGTCGGCGACCAGCTTCAGGTCGCAACCCTTCCGGCGCAGCGCGAGCGCCTGACCCAGCTTCGCGGGCACCATGCCGACCGCGTAGACGATGTCGCGGATACCGTGCGCGAAAAACTGCTCGGCTTCCTTGAGCGTCGACACCGTGATGCCCTGCGCGCCGGCCGCGAGCTGGGCATCGACGACGTGTGCGCATTTGGTGGTCTTGACGTGCGGCCGGAACCTGACGCCGAGCGCGTCCAGATGGGCCTGCATGCGGCCGATGTTGCGACGCATGCGGCCGACGTCGATCAGGGCGGCCGGGGTGTTGAGGGTTTGAAGGTCCACGATGCGTTGCCTCGGAGGGTTGCCGATGTGGACACTGTAGGCCCGCCGATGAGTCTCGGGTTTAACGCATCGCTAATCCGGCATTAAACGCAAATTAATCAGTCGGACCGCGTGTGGAATGTGACTCGGTCATGCGTTGCCGCGCCACGGCGGCGGGCTCAGGAACCGCGTCGCGGCTTCGAGAAACACCCGCTGCCGCGCGGAACGGCCGGTGCGCGACGGCAGCAGCGCCGTTACCGGCGCGGCCGGCAGGTGCCAGTCGGGCAGCAACCGGACGAGCTTGCCATTCGCCAGCAGCGGCGCGACGTCCCACTCGGAGCGCTCGACGATCCCGAGCCCGGCCAGCGCCCATTCCGTGATGACGGTGCCGTCGTTGGACGACAGCGCGCCGCTGACGCGGATCACGGCGGACCGGCGCGGTTCGCCCTTGACGT
Organism: Burkholderia sp. Se-20378; assembly: GCF_017104665.1. Taxonomy (NCBI): domain Bacteria; kingdom Pseudomonadati; phylum Pseudomonadota; class Betaproteobacteria; order Burkholderiales; family Burkholderiaceae; genus Burkholderia; species Burkholderia sp. Se-20378. The sequence goes on from NZ_JAAGPG010000244.1 coordinate 6,042, forward strand.
CGCCGCCTTGCGAGAAGCGCCAGCGCGGGATGTCCTCGTCGTTTTCGCGCAGGCACAGGCAGTCGTAGCGGGCCAGGTCGGACGGATGGTTCAGTTCCTTGATGCGACGGGCGTAGGCCGGGCTCGCGCACAGAAAGCGCTCGTTGGGCGCGAGCGGATACCCGATCCACGACGACGACTTGAGGCTGCCGACATGGACGACCACGTCGGCGCCCGATGCGCTGGTCAGCGGGCTCTCCGAAAGGTGGAGCGTGATGTCGAGCTTAGGATGCGCGCGCTGCACGTCGCGCACGATCCGCGCGACGTACTTGCGGCCGAAGCCGAGCGGCGCGACGACGCGCAGCGTGCCGCGCACGTCGCCGTGGTCGCCCGAAATGCTGACCGGCAGCGCCTCCACGCGCTCGAGGATGTCGACGGCTTCCTGGTACAGCCGTTGCCCTTCGTCGGTCAACGCGATCCCTTTCGGCTGCCGCACGGCGAGCCGTGCGTTCAATCGCGCTTCCATCCGCTGCAGGCGAATCGTGACGGCGGGCGGCGTGAGATCGAGCAGCCGCGCGGCCGAGGCCAGCGAGCGCGACGTACCGATCGCGCGGACGAGTCGAAGGTCGTCGAGGTCGAGCATTTCGTGTCTCTTAATGCTGATGATGCCGGGCATTAAACCGCATATCATGCGTCGCAGCCATCGAGGCAACAGGAATGCGCGTGTCACATTCGGCCGATACATTGGATTTCCCGATGTCTCCCGGCATTTGGCACGAAATTCCCGATCGATCGTTCGACCCTCATGACCCTGACCCAGCTTCGCAGCTTCATCGCCGTCGTCCAGCACGGCGGCTTTACCGCGGCCGCCCGCGCGCTGTCCACCAGCCAGACGACGATCACGTCGCAGATCCAGACCCTCGAACAGGAACACGGCGTCGAGCTGTTTCACCGGCGCGGGCGGCGCGTCGAACTGTCGGCGGTCGGCCTCGAATTCCTGCCGATCGCGCGCCGCATCTGCAGCGACGAGACCGACGCCGCCGCACTGCTGCGCGACAGCGGTGCGCTGCAGCGCGGCTCGCTGAAGATCGGCGCGGTCGGCCCGTTCCACGTGACGGAGATGATCGAGGCGTATCACGCGCTGCATCCGCACATGCACCTGTCGGTCGCGCTCGGCAATTCGGAAACCGTGCTGCGCGATCTCGACCAGTACGTGTGCGACGTCGGCGTGGTGGCCCGCGCGTTCGAGGACGCGCGCTACTTCACGCAGCGCTACGCGAGCTTTCCGGTGATCGCGTTCGTCCGGACGACCCATCCGTTCGCGAAGCGCGACGCGATCACGCTGCGCGAACTGGCCGGCGAGCCGCTGCTGATGCGCGAACCGGGCTCGACGACGCGCCGCGCGCTCGAAGATGCGATGGAGGCCGCCGGCCTGGTGCCGCGCATCGCGATGGACATCGGCAGCCGCGAGGCGCTGCGCGAGGCCGTCGCGCGCGGGCTCGGCGTCGGCACGGTGTCGCAGGCCGAATACGTGCCGGATGCGCGGCTGCGGCCGTTGCGTATCGACGGCGATCCGGTGGTGACCCATATCCACGTGTGCTGCCTGAGCGAGCGGCGCGAGAGCCGGCTGGTCGCGTCGTTTTTCGATGCAGTGGCGCGGTGCAGGCCGCTCGATGCATGAAGGCGGCCGGTCGCGCGCCGGGCCACGGCGGCGATCCATCGAAAATTTCGGTCGATCCATAGCCGATAACCGGGATTTTCGATCACGAACGCGTCATCGCGGATGCCTAACCTGATGCTCAACCCCATTCGATCCAGGTGTGAGCATGAATTTCGATGATCCGTTGATCCATGACATGATTCGTCATACTGATGATTGTGCGACGCTCGCGGGAGCCGCGGCATGAGCGGCTGGCGCTTCCACAATCCCGTGCGCATCCGCTTCGGCGTCGACGCGCTGGCCGGCGCGGGCGACGCGCTCGCCGGCCGCAGCTACGCGATCGTCACGTATCCCGACGCGGTGTTCGCGCGGCTCGCCGACCGGCTCGAAGCACAGCTCGGGCCGGCGCTCACGCGGATCGATTGCGTCGAGGCGAACCCGTCGGTGCCGATGCTGCGGCGTGCATGCGATCGGCTCGCCGCGCTGCCCGGCAAGCCGGACGTGCTGATCGCGCTCGGCGGCGGCTCGGTGATCGATTCGGCGAAAGTGCTCGCCGCCGAGCACGGCGACTTCGAGCGCGTGCTGCGCATCCTGTCGGGCGAGACCGACGCCGATCGCGACGACGCGGCGCGCCTCGCGCTGCCGATCGTCGCGATCCCGACCACGGCCGGCACTGGCAGTGAAGTGACGCACTGGGCGACCGTCTGGGATCCGCACAACGCACGCAAGCTGTCGCTGTCGCGGCCCGACCTCTATCCGGAAACGGTGATCGTCGATCCGCGCCTGATGGTCGGCCTGCCGATACAGCCGACGCTCGCGAGCGGCCTCGACGCGTTGTCGCATGCGCTCGAAAGCATCTGGAACATCCATGCGAACCCCGTCACGCGCGGCCTCGCGGTGCAGGCGGCGCGCGAGCTGATCAGCGGTCTCGGCCGCGTGAACGCGCATCCCGACGATCTCGGCGCCCGCAGCGACATGGCGCTCGGTGCGCTGCGCGCGGGGCTCGCGTTCTCGAATACGCACACGGCGCTCGCGCACAACATCTCGTATGCGATCACGCTCACGCGCGGCGTCGCGCACGGGATCGCGTGCTCGTTCTGTCTGCCGGCGGTGATGCAGGCGGCGCTCGGTGTCGACGATGCCTGCGACGCCGCGCTGCGCGAGATCTTCGGCGATACGGCGTCTGCACCCGCGCAGCTCGATGCGCTGCTCGACACGCTCGGTGTCGCGCGCCACCCGGCCGCGTACGGGATCGACGCGCACGAATGGGCGCGAATCGTGGATCACGCATTCGACGGCGCACGCGGCCGCAACTTCATCGGCACGCGCGCGCGCTTTCCGCATCTGGACTTCAGCCCGGAGCAGCCCGAACGGGCGCTTCACTGACGAGGAGCCACTCATCATGAAACCGTCTCACCCGATCGAAACGGATGCGCTCGCGCGTCTCGACAACCTGCCGTGGACGCGCTTCCACACGCTGATGCTGGTCGCGCTCGGCGTCGGCTGGGCGCTCGACTCATTTGAAACCAACATCATCGGCAGCGTGTTCGGCGTGCTCAAGTCGCACTGGCACCTGAGCGCCGCGCAGGGCTCGCTCGCGGTCAGCATCTGGGTGTTCGGGATGCTGGTCGGCGCGATCGCGTTCGGCTATCTCGCCGACCGCTACGGCCGCAAGCGCCTGTTTCTCGCGACGCTGCTCTGGTACGCGTTCTTCAGCGTCGCAACCGTGCTGTCGTGGAACTACGAATCGTTCCTGTTCTTCCGCGCGATGACGGCGCTGGCCGTCGGCGGCGAATATTCGGCGGTGACCGCGACGATGGGCGAATTCATTCCGAAGCGCCATCGCGGCCGCACCGACGCGCTGATCCTGTCGGGCTTTCCGGTCGGCGCGCTGCTGTCGGCGGCCGTGTCGTATCTCGTGCTGAACCAGTTGCCGGCCGAGTGGGCGTGGCGCGTGGGCTTCGGCCTCGGCACGACGATGGCGCTGGTGTTCTTCTGGATCCGCCGCGTGATTCCCGAGTCGCCGCGCTGGCTGATCCAGCAGGGGCGCGTGGCGGAAGCCGACGCGATCGTCGAGCAGGTCGTCGCGAGCGCGGCGCGCGATCCGCGTGCGCAGGCCGATCTCGCACTGCTGACGAAACGCTATGCGCCGACCCGCTTCGCGCACCAGGCGCCCGCGTTCTGGCGCAACGTCGGCGAGCTGTTCGGCGCGTATCGCGCGCGCTGCGCGCTCGCCGGGGCGCTGAACTTCTCGCAGGCGGCCGTCGTGTACGGCGTGCTGTCGCTGATGGCGCTCGTGATCCTGCCGTACATGAAGGTGCCGTCGACGGACATGCCGATCTACTACATGATCGGCAACGCGGCGGCGCTCGCGGGCGGCATCGTCGCGGCGGTGCTGGTCGAGGCGTGGGGGCGGCGCGCGTCGCTGTTCGTGAGCTACACGTTCACCGTCGCGGCGATCGTGTTCATCTACGCGATGCATGCACTGCCCGGCATGGTGCTCGGTTACTGCCTGATCCAGTTCGGCGTCACGTGGGCGTACATCTCGGGCTACGTCGTGTCGTCCGAGATCCTGCCGACGCGGATTCGCGCGACGGGGCTTGGCGTATCGGTCGCGATCGGCCGGCTCGGTGCGGTGGTCGCGCCGCTGATGCTGACGAACGTCTACACGATGTCCGGCTCGCCGTCGGCCGCGCTGATCGTGTTGCTCGTGCTCGCGTTGCCGGGGCCGCTCGCGGCCGGCCTGTGGTGGCTCAACGGGCGCGAAACGCGGCGGATTTCGCTCGAGGAGTGCAGCACGGAAGCCGACGCGCAGCCTGCGGTGGATGCCGCGCCGCGCGTGGCGTGACATCGCGTCACTGCCGGCTGCATGTCCGCTTATGCGTGCAGCCCCCAGATCAGCGACCGATGCGCGGCAACCCCGGCCATCACGCCCGACGCCGACGCGAACGTCGCATTGGTCATCGGTGTCGACGCGTCGCCGGCCACGAATACGCCGGCGACGCTCGCCTGCTTTCCCGCATCGACGCGCACGACCGGGCCGAGCGGGCCGTCGTCGAATGTACAGCCGAGCTGTTGCGCGAGATCGCTCGCCATCGCCGTACGCGCGCCGACGAACAGCGCATCGATCGGCACGACCTGCCCGTCGGCGAGCCGCAATGCTTCGATACGCGGCGCATCGCCGAGGATTTCCACGACGGGCGACCGCTCGATGCGCACGCCGCGCGCATCGAGCAACGCGGCTTCTTCTGGATTCGCTTCGGCCACGCCCTGCGTGAACCATGTCGTCGGGCCCCAGTCCGGAATCAGGATCGCCTGATGCACGGACAGCGGATGCGAGGCCAACACGCCGAGCTGCCGGCCGCTCACCTCGTACCCATGGCAATACGGACAATGCAGCACGCTGACACCCCAGCGTTCCGCAAGCCCCGGCAGTGCGGGCAACTCGTCACGGATACCGGTCGCGAGGATCAACCGGTCGGCGCTCGCCCGGCTGCCATCGGCCAGCGTCACGTGGAAGCGGCCGTCCGCATCGCGCTCGGCCGTGCGCACGTCGCCTGCGATTCGCTGCACGGTCGGATACGCGGCGAGCTGCGCAGCGGCTTCGTCGACGATCTGCGCGGGCGGCTTGCCGTCCTGCCCGAAAAAGCCGTGCGCGTGCGCGGCAAAGCGGTTGCGCGGCCGGCCGGCGTCGATCACGAGCACGCGGCGGCGCGCCCGCGCCAGCTGCATTGCCGCCGACAGCCCCGCAAAGCTGCCACCGATCACGATCACTTCTTGATGGTCATGCATGCACCCACTCCTTTCCTGAACCTGCGTGAATGACGGATGTGCCTCGATGGCGGCCAACTCATGAAACACGAGAAGTTGCATGATAGGGCGATGGTATCATTCACGCAACTTCAAAAGTTTCGAGAGAGGGGAGCGCCGCTCGTGAGAACCGACAGTCGTTTGTCGCGCATGCTGCATGCGTTGATCCACATGGACCAGGTCGACGGCCCGATGACGTCCGAAGCGATCGCGACGATGCTGTGCACGAACCCGGTCGTCGTGCGGCGCCTGCTCGGCGGCTTGCGCGACCGTGGCTACGTGCAGTCGGAGAAGGGGCATGGCGGCGGGTGGGTGCTGAGCGTCGCGCTCGACGACATCACGCTGCTCGACGTCTATCGCGCGGTGGGCGAGCCGCCGCTGTTCTCCGATCTCGTCACCGACGACGAGGCCGAATGCCTGGTCGAGCAGGCCGTCAATGCGCACCTGTCGGCCACGCTGAAGGAGGCCGAGACGACGCTGCTCGTCCGCTTCGGCGAAGTCACGCTCGGCATGCTGTCGCGCGAATTCGAAGCGAAGCACGCGAAGCGGCGCAAGCCGCGCTGACGCGCCGCAGCATCGCGGCCGGTCGCGCCTGACGCGCCATCCGGCACGGCCGAAAACGCTGCGCCGCGATGTTCTGTCCCCCAACTTCTGCCCGGTTCGCCCGCCACAGGGCAAAATACGGGTTTTCCGCACCCGCGAGGGCGCGACCGAATCACGCGCCGGGCGGCGGCAGTGCGCAATCCGCACGCCGCCGCCGGGCGCCCAGGCAAGATCGCTCGCCATGTCGCGAGCCCACAGGAGTCCAGACCCCATGCCCGAATCCAACCTGTCCTTCTTCGGCCGGCTGTCGCTG